>NZ_BAABAC010000044.1:0-29527 GCF_039537225.1 Nocardioides ginsengisoli | reverse complement strand
CGGTGATGTGGACGTTGAGCGTCGCTCGTCGAGCCGGGGCGCCGTCGAGGTCGAGTGCGAGGTCGGCCCGCGCCAACTCGCCGAGGGCCTGGGACCTGCGGACGTCGAGCGACGCCGCACTGCCCAGGCTGCCCAGGCTGCCCATGCTGCCCATGCTGCCCATGCTGCCCAGTAGGGCGGCGCGGCGGACGATGGCGTCGTGGAGGTCGCGGGCGTCGGCGGCGTCGAGGAGTCCGGAGATGTGCGCCAGGCCCTGGGCGTTGGGTTCGTCGATGTCGAAGTACCGCTGGTCGGCCGCTGCCGTACGTTCCGCTTCGGCCGTCTGCGGGTCGAACCGGACGATCGCTTCGGTGATGAGGCGTTCGAGCTGGGCCCACCCGACGCCGGAGGCGTTGAACAGGTTGCGGTCCACGAACGCAGCGGCCTCGGCTGGGAGCGGTGCGACCAGCTTGGCGATCCGTACGGCGCGCCACGGCGCGAGGCGGCCGGACATGACCGCGGCCCAGACGTTGGGCAGGCGCCAGGCGCAGCCCAGGACCTTCGCGACGTAGGCGCGGCCGCCGGCGGGTGAGCGGCCCAGGACCGCGATCAGCTCCATGAGCGCGAACTCCGACACCAACGGAGCGCCGTCGCCGGCGATCGGGACGCCGGTGTCGGCGAACCCGTCGCCGGTCGCCGCCGGACTCTCCGCGGCCTCGACCACGTTGGCTTCAGCCCAGGCCGCGATCGTCGCCCACTCCCGGATCAGCGACGCCTCACGGCCCTCGATCTCCGCGCGCAGCGAGGCCAGCATCGTGCTGATGCCGGTGTCGGGAGCGGTCGCCTGAGCCATGCCGCCATCCCAACACCACCTCCCGACCCCGCCAACGTCGCAGCGGCAGCCTGTGGACAGAACCCGCTAGAAAACAGGGCTGTGGATGGTTTCTGGCCTACAGGCCCCCAGACGTCCTCAGCAGTTCGGTCAGGCTCGCCGCTGCCGACGTCCAGCCGGGTCACCCCCCTAGGCAGGCGCCTCGACGTAGACCGACGCTCCCAGCTCCAGGAACTCCGCCGACTTCTCCGCGAACCGTTCCCGCACGTCCTGGCTGATCCGCATCGAGCAGAACTTCGGCCCACACATCGAGCAGAAGTGCGCGGTCTTGGCGTTCTCCGCCGGAAGCGTCTCGTCGTGGAAGGCCTCCGCGGTGACGGGGTCGAGCGAGAGGGCGAACTGGTCGCGCCAGCGGAACTCGAAGCGTGCCTTCGACAGCTCGTCGTCCCAGTCGCGGGCGCCGGGGTGGCCCTTCGCGACGTCGGCGGCGTGCGCGGCCAGCTTGTAGGTGATGACGCCGGTCTTCACGTCGTCGCGGTTCGGCAGCCCCAAGTGCTCCTTGGGAGTGACGTAGCAGAGCATCGCGGTGCCGTGCATGGCGATCGTCGCGGCGCCGATGGCGGAGGTGATGTGGTCGTAGCCGGGCGCGATGTCGGTCGCGAGCGGGCCGAGCGTGTAGAAGGGCGCGCCGTGGCACCACTCCTGCTGCAGCCGGACGTTCTCCTCGACCAGGTTGAGCGGGACGTGGCCGGGTCCCTCCACCATCACCTGGACGTCGTGCTCCCAGGCGCGCGAGGTCAGCTCGGCCAGCGTCCGCAGCTCGCCGAGCTGGGCGTCGTCGTTGGCGTCGGCGGTGGCGCCGGGGCGGAGGCCGTCGCCGAGGGAGAACGCCACGTCGTACGTCGCGAAGATCTCGCACAGCTCGTCGAAGTGCGTGTAGAGGAAGTTCTCCTCGTGATGCGCGAGGCACCAGCCGGCCATGATCGAGCCGCCGCGGCTGACGATGCCGGTCACCCGGTTGGCGGTCAGCGGGATGTAGCGCAGCAGCACGCCCGCGTGGATCGTCATGTAGTCGACGCCCTGCTCGCACTGCTCGATCACGGTGTCGCGGAAGATCTCCCAGGTCAGCTTGTCCGCCTCGCCGTTGACCTTCTCCAGCGCCTGGTAGATCGGCACCGTGCCGATCGGGACGGGCGAGTTGCGGATGATCCACTCGCGCGTGGTGTGGATGTCCTCGCCGGTCGACAGGTCCATCACCGTGTCGGCGCCCCACGTGATGGCGTGGGTGAGCTTGTCGACCTCCTCCGCGATCGACGAGGTGACGGCGGAGTTGCCGATGTTGGCGTTGATCTTCACCAGGAAGCGGCGGCCGATGATCATCGGCTCCGACTCCGGGTGGTTGACGTTGACCGGGATGATCGCACGGCCCGCGGCCACCTCGCTGCGCACCAGCTCGACGTCACAGCCCTCCCGTACGGCGACGTACCGCATCTCCTCCGTCACGATCCCTGCCCGCGCGTAGGACATCTGGGTCACCGGGCGGCCGGTGGCCCGCAGCGGCGTACGGCGGGGGCCGCGCCACTCCCCCTGCGCCGCGCCACGCCGGACCGCCGAGCGGCCGTTGTCGAGCAGCTGCGTCTCCCTACCGTCGTACGGCGCCACGTCGCCGCGCGCCGCGATCCACTCGGCACGCAGTGGAGGCAGGCCGACCTCGGGGTCGGAGCCCGGGCCCGAGGTGCAGTAGCGGTCGAAGGTGTCGCCGTTGGTCAGCGCGACGCGCGTGAACGGGACGGCCAGGTCGCCGACCTCGATGCGGGTGTGGGCGGGGTGGACGGTCATGCGATCTCTCCTTGGGTGGTGGCGTGAATGTGGGCGACGGGTCCGCGGCCGCGGCCGAGGGTCCAGTCCTTGCCGAGACGGAGCTGGTGCGAGACATAGGCCGCGGCACGGGCCGCGGCCGTCGGGAGGTCGGCGCCGTGGGCCAGATGTGCGGCCAGAGCACTGCTGTGGGTGCAGCCGGTGCCGTGGTCGTTGGTGGTCGCGATGTCGCCACCGCGGGTCACCTGGATGTTCGGGCCGGAGGGGCGGCCGAGCGCCGCGAACTCCGACTCGTTGGGTGTCGCGACGGTCGCGACCGGCAGCAGGTGCTCGCGGTAGGCCGCGATCACGTCGTCGGTGGCGAGCACGGCGCCGGTCGTGGCCCGCAGTACCGGGTCGACCACCAGTCGCCGCCCCGCACACCGGGACGCGACCAGCCGCACGATCTCCGGTGTCGCGAGCATCCCGGTCTTCACGGCGACCGGGTCGAGGTCGTCCAGGACGGCGTCGAGCTGCGCGGCCACGACGTCGAACGGGACCGGGTGGACGGCCCGCACACCCAGCGTGTCCTGCGCGGTCACCGCGGTCACGACGCACGCGCCGTGGACGCCGAGCGCGGCGAAGGTCGCCAGATCGGCCGCCAGGCCCGCGCCGCCGCCGGAGTCGGTCGCGGCGATCGCCAGCACCACCGGGGGGCTCACGACCGCACCGCCGACAGCAGTGCGGCGACGACGTCCGCAGGGTCGGAAGCCCGCATCACGGCGCCCATCACCGCGACGCCGTACGCGCCCGCGGCCCGGGCCGCTGCTGCGTTGTCGACGGTGATCCCGCCGAGCGCGTAGACGGGCAGCGGCAGCGCGGCGAAGTCGTCGGCGGCGAGCGGAGGTCCGTAGCCGGGCTTGCTCTCTGTCTCCGCGTACGGCGACAGGGTCGCCCACCATGCACCGTCCCCCGCCGCGGCGACCGCGTCGGCTCGGCTGTGGCACGAACGCCCCCACCGGGTGGGGATCTCGGGCGCCGGCGCCGCTGCCGGCAGGTGCACGCCCGCTCCGCCGGGGACCGGGCGATGCGCGGCGAGGACCTCCATCCCACAGGTCCGGGCGTGGTCGGCGATCTTGGCGCGCTCGTCGTCGGGCAGGTCGAGCTCGCGCAGCAGCACGATCCTCAGCCCGGCGTCGGCGGCGGCACCGAGGACGTCGCGGAGCGAACGCCCGGCCCGCACCTGGTGACGGTCGGTGAGGACGACGAGCCGGCGGCTCATCCGATCCTCCCGAGCACCGGGCTCGACGCGCGCGCCTCGCTCCGCCGCGGGATCCGGCCCGCCGACCAGGCCAGCCGTCCGGCCTCCACGCCGAGCCGCAGCGCGCTCGCCATCGCGACCGGGTCGTCCGCGCGGGTCACGGCCGTCGCTGCCAGGACCGCGTCGCAGCCGAGCTCCATCGCGAGGGCGGCGTCGCTCGCCGTGCCGACGCCGGCGTCGAGGACGACGGGCACGTCGACCGCGGCCCGTACGGCGGCGATCGCGTGCGGGTTGAGGACGCCCAGCCCCGAGCCGATCGGCGAGCCCAGCGGCATCACCGCCGCACAGCCCGCGTCGACCAGGCGCCGCGCCAGCACCGGGTCGTCGGTCGTATAGGGCAGCACGACGAACCCGCGCCGCACCAGCTGCTCCGCTGCGTCGAGCAGCTCGACCACGTCGGGCAGCAGCGATCGCTCGTCGCCGATGACCTCGAGCTTCACCCAGTCCGTGCCGAGCGCCTCCCGCGCGAGCTCGGCGGTCAGCACCGCCTCCCGCGCGGACAGGCAGCCGGCGGTGTTGGGCAGCAGCCGCACGCCCGCCGTCCGCAGGGCAT
Organism: Nocardioides ginsengisoli; assembly: GCF_039537225.1. NCBI lineage: Bacteria > Bacillati > Actinomycetota > Actinomycetes > Propionibacteriales > Nocardioidaceae > Nocardioides > Nocardioides ginsengisoli. Next base: position 25,045 of record NZ_BAABAC010000044.1, on the reverse strand, counting down.
CGAGCAGGCCGCCCTCCACGAGCGAGGACGTGCGGCGCATCGACACCGTCACCAACGCCGGCCGCGCGGCCTCCAGCACGGCAGGCACCAGGCCCACCTGCGGAAGCCCGCCGGTGCCGAGGAAGAGCCGCGACGACAGGGCCTCGCCGGCCACGACCAGCGCGCTCATCCGCCCTGCACCGCCGTCACGAGCTCGACCACGTCGCCGTCCGCCAGCAGTCGGTCCGGCCACGCCGAGCGCGGCACCACCTCGCCGTTGACGGCGACCGCGACGCCGTCCGGTCGTCCGCCGAGCCGCTCGTGGAGCAGGTCGGCGACCGCCCGGGCCTCCGTCCGGACCGGCTCGCCGTTGCAGGTGATCGTCATCGTGCTCCTTCGGTGATGCGTCGGGGATCGACGACCGGGTCGACGTGGCCGGTCTCGAGGTGGTCGGCGACGAGCTGCGCCGTGAGCGGCGCGAGCAGGACGCCGTGGCGGTAGTGCCCGGCCGCGAGGACGACGCCGTCGACGCCGCTCGGCCCGACCAGGGGCAGGCCGTCGACGGTCGCGGGCCGGTCGCGCGCGGTGCACTCGACCAGCTCGGCCCGGTCGAGCGCGGGCCACAGCGTCCGTGCGGCCGCCAGCAGCCGCAGCACCCCGCCCGCGGTGACGATCGGCGGCGCGGCATGGGCCTCGGACGTCGCGCCGAGCACCACCCGGTCGTCGCCGCGCGGCACCAGGTAGACGGCCTCGCCCCCCACCCAGCCGCGGACGGTACGGCGGGGCGGGTCGTCCGTGCGCAGGCGCAGGATCTCCCCGCGCACGCCCGACACCAGACCGCTCCAGGGCGCCGGCAGCGACGCGCCCGTCGCGACCACGGTGGCCTCGGCATCGCCCCGCGGCGCAGCAGTCACGTCGGCCCGCTCGAGCAGCGCCGCGCACACCGCGCGCGGGTCGATGCTCGCCTCGCACGACAGCAGCGCGCCACCCGCGGCCCGCGCCAGCGTCGGCTCCGCCGACCGGACGCCGGCCCTGCTCAGGGGCTCGGCCAGGTGTCCGTGGCGCGCGAGCAGCGCGACCTGGCGCTCGACCTGCTGCAGGTCGCCCGCGTCGTACCCGACGAGGAGCGTGCCGCTGCGCCGCAGGGGCACGCCGAGCCGTCCGGCCAGCGCCGGCCACAGCGCGAGCGACGCCAGCCCCAGCCGGAGGATCTCCTCCTCGCCGTGCCACACCTCGGCAGCCGGGCTCAACATCCCCGCCGCCGCGTACGACGCGCCTCCGGCCGGCCGCGGGTCGACGACCGTCACCGCATGCCCCCGCCGGACCAGCTCGTCGGCGACGGTCAGCCCGACGATCCCCGCGCCGAGCACGTCGATCCGCATCAGCCGACCGCCGCGACGAGCTCCTTCGCTGCTGTCACGGGATCGGGATGTCGCCAGATGCCGCCGATGACGGCGACGCCGTGGGCCCCGGCCGCGCGCGCCTCCGCCGCGGTCGCGGCCGACAGGCCGCCGATCACGATCAGCGGCAGCACGCCAGCAGCGGCCGTCACCGCGGAGAGGCCCAGGGGTGCGGGCAGTCCCGGCTTGGAGTCGGTCGCGAACACCGGGCCGAAGCCGGCGTAGTCGGCGCCCGCGGCGGCCGCCGCGACGACCTCCGCCCGGGTCCGGCAGGTCGCGCCGACCAGCAGCGACGGCGCCAGCCGGCGCGCGTCGGCGACCGCCAGGTCGTCGGTGCCGAGGTGGATGCCGTCCGCGCCGGCCGCGAGCGCGACGTCGAGCCGGTCGTTGACCACGACCTGGGCGCCGGAGGGACGCACCACGTCGATGACCGCGCGGGTCAGCGTGACGAGCGCGCCGGTGGCGAGGGACTTGTCCCTGACCTGGAAGCCGTCGACGCCGGCGTCGGCCAGGGCAGGCAGCAGGGCGAGGTCGTCGGATTGCGCGACCAGGCAGAAAAGGTGAGGCGTCATCGTGTCCGTTCCTTCGCCGGCATGATCCGGATCAGGTGTGACGGTCGGAGCGGCTTCAGCTCCCTCTCAGCCCGCTGCCGCGGACTCCCGTGGGTTGTCGTCGGTCACGCTAGCGCACGTTCCGCGCCGGAGGCCACCGGGTGCTCGGCGAGATACCGCCGGACGGCGGTCGCCGCCGCGCGGCCGGCCCGGTTGCCCCCGATGGTGCTCGCCGACGGCCCGTAGCCGACCAGCTGCACCCGCGGGTCGCGGACGGCGCTCGTCGCGGTCTGGACGTCGGCGCCGCTCTGCAGCAGGGCGATCCCGCCGTGCTCGCTGCGCAGGTGCAGCGGCGCCAGATGCCCCACCGCGGGCCGGAAGCCGGTCGCCCAGAGGATCACGTCGGCGCGCTCGAAGGAGCCGTCGGCCCAGCGCACGCCGTCCGGCTCGATCCGCGCGAACATCGAGCGGCGTCGCTCGTAGACGCCCAGCCGTGCCGCCTCCTGCTCCTGAGGGCGCAGCGCCAGCCCGGTCACGCTGACCACGCTCGCCGGCGGCAGACCCGCGCGGACCCGCTCCTGCACCAGCTCGATCGCGTGCCGGCCGGCGTTCTCGTCGAAGCGGTCGCGCCACACCGGCGGTCGACGGCTCACCCAGACGACATCGGTCCGCGGGCCGAGCTCCCCGAGGAACTGCACCGCCGAGGCGCCGCCGCCGACCACGACGACGCGCTTGCCGTCGAAGTGCTCGGGCCCCGGGTAGTCCTGGGTGTGCAGCTGCTCGCCGCGGAAGGTCTCCGCGCCCGGGTAGTAGGGCACGAACGGCTGGGTCCAGGTGCCGGTCGCGTTGACCAGGGTGCGCGTCGTCCACGTCCGCTCCCCCGCCCGTACGACGAGCAGGTCGCCGTCGCTGGTCACCTCGTCGACCCGCACCGGCCGGACGACGGGCAGCCGGTGCTCGTCCTCGTAGGCCCCGAACCACGCCGGGACCACCGTGTTGGCGCGCTCACCGGAGTCGCCGGGAGCAGGCGCGTCGGGCAGGTCGGCCACGCCGTGGACGTCGTGCATGGACAGCGAGTCCCAGCGATGCTGCCAGGCGCCGCCGGGGTGGTCGTTGGCGTCGAGCAGGACGTGGTCGATGCCGAGCCGGGTGAGGTGGAAGGACGCCGAGAGGCCGGCCTGGCCGGCTCCGATGACCACCGCGTCGTACACGTGCACGGGGGTGGAACGTCGACGCGCACCCGTCTATGCCGGGCCGATGAGGGTACGGGTCCTCCGTCCCGTTACACTGCCGAACGTTAAATTCTTTGGAGACCACTCCTCAAATCGCCGGGTGGGGGCGAGAGTGGTTCACCTGGGGAACACAACGTCATATTCAACACGGATGGGAATGGGGTCCCAAGATCGTGCGTAGATTCGCTTCCTTCATCACCGCTGCGCTGGTAGGCGTCGCGCTGGTGGCCATGCCGTCCTCGGCGCAGGCTGCCAACGTCGCGTGGGCGTACAACGCCGCCACCGGCGCGACCTTCATCAAGGCCGTCGGCGGTGTCGTCCAGTCCGACCTGACCGCACAGAGCGCCGTCTCGGGCGGCGCCTTCTCCCGCGCGGCGTCCAACAGCACGGTCGGCGGCAAGGTCGGCCAGCTGCTCACCGTGGGCGCGGCCGAGACCAAGACCATCGCCGACTACGACGCCACGACCGGCACCAAGCTCACCTCGTGGGCGCGCACCGCCGGCGTCAGCCTGCTGGGCGGCCTGATCAAGGTCGACGCCATCGAGACCAAGTCGGAGACGCTGGCCAAGCCCGACGGCACGGTCACCCACACCGGCAACTCGAGCCTGCTGGGCATCAAGATCATCGGCGTCGACCTGCCGGTGACGATTCCCAAGAACTTCTCGGTCACCGTTCCCGGCGTCGCCATCGTCAGCCTCAACTACGACATGAGCGGCACCGACGCCAACGGCGCGATCGCGCTCAACTGGGCGATCGCCGTCCAGCTCCTCAAGCCGCAGGGCGACTTCAACGTCGGCACGACGATCCTCGTCAACCCGGTCAACCAGTCGCTGCTCAAGGCCGAGCCCAGCGGCGGCGCGGTCCTCGGCGGCTTCGCCTTCGGCACCAAGATCGCGGCGAACGTGGGCAGCGACATCAAGGTCGTCAGCGACCCGACCGCCCAGATCGGCGTCCCGTTCTCGTCCAGCGGCGGCAAGACCCTGCGCAACACCACCGCCACCCTGGCCGTCCCGGGCCTGCTCAACACCGGCGCCATCACCTCGACGTCGACCTCGACCAAGAACGGCAAGGACGCCGAGATCACGACCAGCAACGAGCTGGTCGGGCTCAACGTCCTCGGCGGGCTGATCAAGGCCGACGCGATCAAGGTGACCGCCCACGGAAAGCGGGTCGGCAGCACCTGGACCGGCGACATGAGCATGACCCTCGTCAACCTGGTCATCGCCGGCCAGACCATCCCGATCAACGTCTCGCCGAACACCACGATCAACATCGCCAACCTCGGCAAGGTCGAGATCAACCGCCAGGTCACCAACAAGAACCTGCGGTCGAACCAGATCCACGCCATCCGGATCACCCTCGACACCGCGAAGGCCGGCCTGCCGGTCGGCGCGGTCATCGAGATCGGCAGCGCGGCGACGATCATCTACTGATCACCAGCACCACCCGTCACGAGGGCCGGGCCGCATCGCGGCCCGGCCCTCGTCGCATTCTGCGAGGAGATATCCTCAGGACTCGTGGCTGAAGCTGAATTCCGGTACTCCGACCTGCTCCCCACCGGTAAGGACGACACTCCCTACCGGCTGATCACCACCGAGGGTGTCGAGACGGTCGAGGGCCCCGACGGGCAGACCTTCCTCAAGGTGGCGCCCGAGGCGCTGCAGCGGCTCACCGCCGAGGCGATGCACGACATCAGCCACTACCTGCGGCCCGCCCACCTCCAGCAGCTGCGCAAGATCATCGACGACCCCGAGGCGTCGGGCAACGACCGCTTCGTGGCGCTCGACCTGCTCAAGAACGTCAACATCTCCGCGGGCGGCGTGCTGCCGATGTGCCAGGACACCGGCACCGCCATCGTCATGGGCAAGAAGTCCGAGGGCGTGCTCACCGGCGCCGACGACGGCGAGTGGATCAGCAAGGGCGTCTACGACGCCTACACCAAGCTCAACCTCCGCTACAGCCAGCTCGCGCCGCTGACGACGTACGAGGAGAAGAACACCGGCACCAACCTGCCGGCCCAGATCGAGCTGTACTCGACGGCCCAGGGTGAGAAGGGCCCGGAGTACAAGTTCCTCTTCATGGCCAAGGGCGGCGGCTCGGCCAACAAGTCGTTCCTGTTCCAGGAGACCAAGGCCGTCCTCAACCCGAAGCGGATGCTGGAGTTCCTCGACGAGAAGATCCGCTCGCTCGGCACGGCCGCGTGCCCGCCGTACCACCTGGCGGTGGTGATCGGCGGCACCAGCGCGGAGTTCGCCCTCAAGACCGCGAAGTACGCCAGTGCCCACTACCTCGACAACCTGCCGACCGAGGGCTCGATGAGCGCCCACGGCTTCCGCGACCTCGAGCTGGAGGAGGAGGTCTTCAAGCTGACCCAGTCCTTCGGCATCGGCGCGCAGTTCGGCGGCAAGTACTTCTGCCACGACGTGCGCGTGGTCCGCCTCCCGCGCCACGGCGCGTCCTGCCCCGTCGCGATCGCCGTCTCCTGCTCGGCCGACCGCCAGGCGCTCGGCAAGATCACCAGCGAGGGCGTCTTCCTCGAGCAGCTCGAGACCGACCCGGCGCAGTACATGCCCGACGCGGGCGTCGCCGAGGACATCTCCGGCGGCGAGGTCGTCAAGGTCGACCTCAACCAGCCGATGAGCGAGATCCTCGCCCAGCTGTCGTCGTACCCGGTCAAGACCCGGCTCTCCCTCACCGGCCCGCTCGTCGTGGCCCGCGACATCGCGCACGCCAAGATCCAGGAGCGCCTCGACGCCGGCGAGGAGATGCCCGACTACCTCAAGAACCACCCGGTCTACTACGCCGGCCCGGCCAAGACCCCCGAGGGCATGGCGTCCGGCTCGTTCGGCCCGACCACCGCGGGCCGGATGGACTCCTACGTGAAGTCCTTCCAGGCCGCCGGCGGCTCGATGGTCATGCTCGCCAAGGGCAACCGCTCCAAGCAGGTCACCGAGGCCTGCAACGAGTACGGCGGCTTCTACCTCGGCTCGATCGGCGGCCCGGCCGCACGGCTGGCCCAGGACTGCATCAAGAGCCAGGAGGTCATCGAGTACCCCGAGCTCGGCATGGAGGCGGTCTGGAAGATCGAGGTCGAGGACTTCCCCGCCTTCATCGTGGTCGACGACAAGGGCAACGACTTCTTCACCGACCCGGGCGGCGCCGTGACGGTGCCGATCACGGGGATCCGGGTGCGCTCGGCCGAGTGATCGGGTGATCCCGGGCGCTCCCGGGGTGGTTGCGGCCGGGTCGGGTACCTCCCGGCCATGGCCGTGACCTCATTCCAGGATCTCCCCCTCGCCGACCGCGACCGGTCGTGGGACGGCGACGCCGCCGAGAAGCGGGTCCGTCGCTGGGCCGGCGCCGAGGACGAGCCCAACGCGAAGTACCGCGACGCGCACGTGTGGTACGACGCCGACGCGAAGGACAACTTCACGTCGTACAAGCTGCTCATCGCCGACGTGGTCGACGACCGCCTGGCCGCCGTGCCGCGGGCGGTGATGGCCGCCGGCGGCGTGATGCAGGGCGCGCGCGGCGGCGTCGACCTGCCCGACAAGGACGCCGACCGGGTGCGCAGCCACCTCGCGAAGTACTACGAGAAGATGGACGACACCCCGCCCTGGGAGGACTGACCCCTGTCTACCCTGGACGGGTGAGCACTCCGGACGGATTCCGCACCGAGCACGACTCCATGGGCGACGTCCTCGTCCCCGCCGCCGCCCTGTGGCGCGCGCAGACGCAGCGGGCGGTCGAGAACTTCCCGATCAGCGGCACGCCGATCGAGCCGGCGCTGATCCATGCGCTCGGGCATGTGAAGGCGGCCGCGGCGAGCGCCAATGCCGCGCTCGGCGTGCTCGACGCCGAGCTGGCGACGGCGATCGCCACGGCGGCGCGGGCGGTGGCCGACGGTCAGTACGACGACCAGTTCCCCATCGACGTCTTCCAGACCGGCTCGGGCACCAGCTCCAACATGAACGCCAACGAGGTCATCGCCTCGCTCTGCGCCCGCGACGGGGTCGAGGCCCACCCCAACGACCACGTCAACGCCAGCCAGTCGAGCAACGACACCTTCCCGACCGCGATCCACGTCGCGGCGGCGCTGTCGGTGGCCGACGTCCTCGTGCCGGCGCTGGAGCGGCTGGCGGGCTCGCTGCAGGCGAAGGCCGACGAGTTCGCGGATCTGGTGAAGTCGGGCCGCACGCACCTGATGGACGCCACGCCGGTGACGCTGGGGCAGGAGTTCGGCGGCTACGCCGCGACGGTCCGCTACGGCGTCGAGCGGCTCGACGCCGTCCTGCCCCGGGTGCGGGAGCTCCCCCTCGGCGGCACCGCGGTCGGCACCGGCATCAACACTCCCCCGGGCTTCGCGGTCGCGGCGATCGAGGCGCTGAGCGCGGCCACCGGGCAGGACTTCACCGAGGCCCGCAACCACTTCGAGGCGCAGGGCACCCGCGACTCGCTGGTCGAGCTGAGCGGCGTGCTGCGGACCATCGCGGTCGGCCTCACCAAGATCTGCAACGACCTGCGCTGGATGGGCTCCGGGCCGACCACCGGCCTCGCGGAGATCCACCTCCCCGACCTGCAGCCGGGCTCGTCGATCATGCCCGGCAAGGTCAACCCGGTGCTGCCCGAGGCCACCCTCATGGTCTGCATGCAGGTCATCGGCAACGACGCCGCGGTCACCGCCGCCGGCGCCAGCGGCAGCTTCGAGCTCAACGTCGCGATGCCGGTGCTGGCCCGCAACGTCCTCGAGTCGGCGCGCCTGCTCGCGCACGCGTCGGCCACCCTCGCCGAGCGCTGCATCGACGGCATCACCGCCGACGCCGACCGGATGCTGCGCTACGCCGCCTCGTCACCGTCGGTGGTGACGCCGCTCAACAAGTACCTCGGCTACGAGGCCGCCGCCAAGGTCGCCAAGCAGGCCCTCGCGTCGGGCAGCACGATCCGCGAGACCGTCCTGGCCTTGGGCTACGTCGAGCGCGGCGAGCTCACCCTCGAGCAGCTCGACGCCGCCCTCGACCTCGCCTCGATGACCCACCCGTAGCGGTCAGGCCTTCTTGCGGCCGGTGACGATCGCCGCCACGATCACCGCGACCGCGGCCACGACGACCTGCCACAGGTGCCGCATCCAGTCGATGCCGTTGGTGGCGTTGTCCCACACCGCCTTGTGGCCGTCGAACGGCGGGTTGTCGTGGCCGAACAAGCCCCAGTAGACCCAGCTGCCCGCGAACATGCCCACGATGCCGCACACGATGGTCAGCCACAGCGGGAACCTGGTGCGGTCACCCGGGGCGACGGCCTTGCCGATGAGGCCGATGATCGTGCCGCCGACGAGGGTGACGATGATGGTCCAGAGCATGAGCCCGCCCCTTCCTCCTCGGGGCACCCGAAGCCCCGCCTGCCTCCATCATGCCTCGGTGGGCGTGACGGGGCCGGGAGGCGGCGTGTCGCGGCGCTGGCGCCTGGCGTGGCACGAGCGACACGCTCGCGCCGTAGAAGGCTCAGTACCAGCCGTGGGACTCGCTGTGGCCCCAGGCGCCGCAGGGGCTGCCGTAGCGGCTCTTGATGTAGCCCAGGCCCCAGCGGATCTGCGTGGCCGGGTTGGTGGCCCAGTCGGGCGCCACGGAGGCCATCTTGGAGCCGGGCAGCGCCTGCGGGATGCCGTAGGCGCTGGACGACGGGTTGTCGGCGTTGACGCGCCAGCCCGACTCGCGGGTCCACAGCGAGTCGAGGCAGCCGAACTGGCTCGAGGAGAAGCCGAACTCGCCCAGCAGCGCCTTGGCGATGTCGCGGGGGTCGGACTGGGAGAGCTTGCGCTCGGCGGTGATCGCCGCCGTACGGGACTCGGAGAGGTCGAGCGACTTGGCCGGCACCGCCTCGGGGCGCAGGTCGCTGCGGGAGACGACCGGCTCGCGGCGGGTCGGGGTCGCGGTGAGGTCGCGCTCGGCGGACTGCCCGGCCTGGCCGCTGAGGCCCGAGGAGGCGGTCACGGCCTGGAGGTCGGCGCCACCCGCGGCGGCCGGTGGGCCGGCCTGCTCACCGGCGAGGCCGGCGGCGACGGAGACACCGGTGACCGCGACGGCCACGGAGGAGAAGAGGACGACGTTGCGCGCAGCCTTGCGGGGAGCCTGCGCCAGATGGGCGTGCTTCGGCGCTCCGCGGTGCTTGGGCGCGGGCTTCGCGTGATTCGACAATTGCTCGTATCTGGGCTCGACGTCAGGGGCGGCGGCCACCGCCCGATCGGGGCCCGACTTGGTCGTCACACCGCCGGCGGCCGACGACCACCATGCCTGAGCCGATGGGGCGAAGCAAACCGAACCGCGGTTTTACACCGTGTTCTCAGGAACCCACGGGTCCCATCGTTCACATCCGCCCCATCGGCCCCGCGAATGTCGCGCGGGCGAGAGGATCAGAGGACCACGTTCTCCAGCATCTCGGTGACCAGCGCCGCGATCGGCGAGCGCTCCGACCGGGTCAGCGTCACGTGCGCGAAGAGCGGGTGGCCCTTGAGCTTCTCGACGACCGCGACGACGCCGTCGTGGCGGCCGACGCGCAGGTTGTCGCGCTGGGCGACGTCGTGGGTGAGGACGACCTTGGAGTTGGCCCCGATCCGCGAGAGCACGGTGAGCAGGACGTTGCGCTCCAGCGACTGCGCCTCGTCGACGATCACGAAGGAGTCGTGCAGCGAGCGGCCGCGGATGTGGGTGAGCGGGAGCACCTCGAGCATGCCGCGGTCGAGGATCTCGTCGACCACGTCGCGCGAGGTGAGCGCGCCGAGGGTGTCGAAGACGGCCTGCGCCCAGGGCGACATCTTCTCCGACTCCGAGCCGGGCAGATAGCCGAGCTCCTGGCCGCCGACGGCGAACAGCGGACGGAAGACGACGACCTTCTTGTGCTGCTGGCGCTCCATCACCGCCTCCAGGCCCGCGCACAGCGCGAGCGCAGACTTGCCGGTGCCGGCGCGGCCGCCGAGCGAGACGATGCCGACGTCGGGGTCGAGGAGGAGGTCGAGCGCGACCCGCTGCTCGGCGCTGCGGCCGTGGATGCCGAACGCCTCGCGGTCACCGCGGACCAGGTGCACCTGCTTGTCGGGGCCGACCCGGCCCAGCGCCGTCCCGCGCTCGGAGAGCAGCACCAGACCGGTGTGGCAGGGCAGCTCACGGGCGTCGGCGAGGTCGAGCGTGCCGTCGTCGTACAGCTCGTCCAGGTCGGCGGCTGACACGTCCAGCTCGGCCATCCCGGAGTAGCCGGTGTCGGAGTCGCTGATCGTCTCGCCGCGGTACTCGGCCGCGTTCAGGCCGACCGCCGACGCCTTGATCCGCAGCGGCAGGTCCTTGGAGACGAGGGTGACGTCGTGGCCCTCGTCGGCCAGGTTGCGCGCGACCGCGAGGATCCGCGTGTCGTTGTCGCCGAGCCGGAAGCCCGAGGGCAGGGACGACGCGTCGGTGTGGTTGAGCTCGACGCGGACCGTGCCGCCGTCCTCACCCACGGGCACGGGCGTGTCGAGTCGTCCGTGGCTGATCCGCATCTCGTCGAGCATCCGCAGGGCGCTGCGGGCGAAGTAGCCGAGCTCGGGGTGGTGGCGCTTGCCCTCGAGCTCGGTGATCACCACGACCGGCAGCACGACCTCGTGCTCGGCGAACCGCCGCATCGCGGCGGGGTCAGCCAGCAGGACGCTGGTGTCAAGAACGTACGTACGGCGCTGCGTGCTGGCCTGTGCCCCATCGTGACTGGTTCCCACGACTCACCTCACCGGACCGCACGCGCCCCGCAGGGCCGCCCCGGCCCTATTCCTCGTGAATGGACCGGGTTGCACATCCGTGAGCGTTCACGTCGGGCCTCCCGATGTGGCCGGCTTCCCCACCTGCCACTGCTTCGGACGGTACCCGCGCGAGCCGAAGGAATAGCGCGACACGCCCTGTCGCCCGTGTGAACGTCGTGTGTCGCGGAGGCGCTCAGACGCGGCGGTAGACGAGGTCGGTGATCGTGCGCTCCTTGGCCAGGCCCTTGCGCTCGAACTTGGTGACCGGTCGCTCCGACCAGCGCTCGACGACGCCGCCCTCGAGGCGCGGCTCGGCGTCGAGCACCTCGATCATCTGCTCGGCGTAGTCGGCCCAGTCGGTGGCCAGCCGCCAGGCCGCGCCGGGCGCCAGCCGGGAGGCGATCATCGCGGCGTACTCGGGGTTGACCAGGCGGCGCTTGTGGTGGCGCGTCTTGTGCCACGGGTCGGGGAAGAAGGTCCACAGCTCGCTGATCGAGTCCGGCGCGATCAGGTGCTCCAGGGTCCAGATCGCGTCGACGCCGCAGAACCGGACGTTCGTCGCACCCGCCTCCGCCACGCGCCCGAGGCTCTCAGCCACGCCGGGCAGCCACACCTCCAGCGCCAGGATGTTGGACGAGGGCCGCGCGGCCGCCAGCGCCGCGGTCGCCTCGCCCACGCCGCCGCCGATCTCGACGATCAGGGGCGCCTCGCGGCCGAACCGCTCGGCGAAGGAGAAGCCCGGGACGTCGACCGCCTCGTCGGGGATGACCCACTGCTCGGCGTAGGCGTCCCAGGCAGCCTGCTGCTTGGGCGTGAACCGGCTCCCGCGCCGCGAGTAGGTCAGCACCTCACGCAGCCGGCGGCCGTCGTCGGTGAGCTTGTGGTGGGGGCGCGCGGGCGTGACGCCGCCCTTGGACGGGTGGCTCACGCGTTGGCCCCGATCACGGCCACGAGGATCACGACGTAGCCGATCAGGAAGACCAGGCCGAGCGCGAGCAGGCAGGTACCGACGATGCCGAGCACCCAGCCGATCGTCGCCATCTGCGCGCCGCCGATGCGGCCCTGCGAGGCGGCGATCTCCTTGCGCACCCGGTTGCCGATCACCAGCGCGAAGGGCGACACGACCTGGCACAGCACCAGGCCCAGGATGCCCAGCACGAGCACCAGCGTCGCCTGGGGGTGGTCGGGCGCGGGCGCCGGCGGCCACCCGCCCTGGCCGTAGGCCGGGTAGGGCTGCTGGGGGTCGTAGGGGTTGGGACCTGGCGGCTGACTCACCGGCCGATTCTCCCACTCGGCCACCGAGGCCCTCAAAACCCGCTCGCCGACCCGCCAGAAAAGTGCCCGCAAATCGCGCCGACCCGGCAGAAAGTTTCTGCCGGGTCGNCGCACTTCGCGAGCCACTTTGTGCCGGGTCGGCGCGATTTGCGAGCTAGTTTCTGCCGGGTCGGCCCAAGAGCAGAGGAGCCCCGCCACCCGAAGGTGACGGGGCTCCTCGACGAAGCAGGTCAGATCACTTGGTGATCTTCGTGACCCGGCCGGCGCCGACGGTGCGGCCACCCTCGCGGATCGCGAACTTCAGACCCTCGTCCATGGCGATCGGCTGGATCAGCTCGACCGTCATGTCCGTGTTGTCGCCCGGCATGACCATCTCGGTGCCCTCGGGAAGGGTCACGACGCCGGTCACGTCGGTGGTCCGGAAGTAGAACTGCGGACGGTAGTTGTTGAAGAACGGCGTGTGACGGCCGCCCTCCTCCTTCGAGAGGATGTAGACGCTGGCCTCGAAGTTGGTGTGCGGGGTGGTGGTACCCGGCTTCACCACGACCATGCCGCGCTCGACGTCCTCGCGCTTGGTGCCACGGAGCAGCAGACCGACGTTCTCACCGGCCTGGCCCTCGTCGAGCAGCTTGCGGAACATCTCGACACCGGTGACGGTGGTCTTCTGCGAGCCCTCGCGGATGCCGATGATCTCGACCTCCTCGTTGACCTTGACGATGCCGCGCTCGATACGACCGGTGATGACGGTGCCACGACCGGTGATCGTGAAGACGTCCTCGACGGGCATGAGGAACGGCTTGTCGACCTCACGCTCGGGCTGCGGGATGTACTCGTCGACGGCCGACATGAGCTCGAGGACCGACTGGCCCCACTTCTCGTCGCCGTTGAGCGCCGGGAAGGCCGCAACACGCACGACGGGAACGTCGTCGCCCGGGTACTCGTACTCGGAGAGGAGCTCGCGCACCTCCATCTCGACGAGCTCGATGAGCTCGTCGTCGTCGACCATGTCGCACTTGTTGAGCGCGACGACCAGGGCGGGGACGCCGACCTGGCGGGCGAGCAGCACGTGCTCACGGGTCTGCGGCATCGGGCCGTCGGTCGCGGCGACCACCAGGATCGCGCCGTCCATCTGGGCGGCACCGGTGATCATGTTCTTGATGTAGTCGGCGTGACCAGGGCAGTCGACGTGCGCGTAGTGGCGCGCCTCGGTCTGGTACTCGATGTGCGCGATCGAGATCGTGATACCGCGCTGGCGCTCCTCGGGAGCCTTGTCGATCTGGTCGAACGGCGACGCCTCGTTGAGGTCGGGGTACGCGTCGTGCAGGACCTTCGAAATGGCCGCCGTCAGCGTCGTCTTGCCGTGGTCGATGTGACCGATCGTGCCGATGTTGACGTGCGGCTTGGTCCGCTCGAACTTCGCCTTAGCCACTGGGGCTCCTCCTGGTGTGTTGTTACTTGACTCGTACTAAAGGGGTGGTGCGCCGAGGTTTGCGGTGAGTTCCCCCGGGATCCCGGGGGCACACGGGGGCGGAGCCCCCGTGCGGTTACTCGCCGCGCGCCTTCTTGATGATCTCGTCGGCGATGTTCGTGGGAACCTCGGCGTACGAGTCGAACTCCATCGAGTACGACGCCTGACCGGAGGTCTTGGACCTCAGGTCGCCAACGTACCCGAACATCTCGGACAGCGGCACAAGGGCGGAGACGACGATGTCGCCGTGCCGCTCCTCCTGCGCCCGGATCTGACCGCGACGGCTGTTGATGTCACCGATGACCGTGCCGAGGAAGTCCTCGGGGGTGGTCACCTCGACCGCGAACACGGGCTCGAGGAGCACCGGCTTCGCCATGCGAGCGGCCTCCTTGAACGCCTGGATTCCGGCGATCTTGAACGCGAGCTCGGAGGAGTCGACGTCGTGGTAGGCGCCGTCCTCGAGCGAGACCTTCACGTCGACCATCGGGTAGCCGGCGAGAACACCGAACTCCATGGCCTCCTGAGCGCCGTTGTCGACCGACGGGATGTACTCGCGCGGCACGCGACCACCGGTGACGTTGTTCGAGAACTCGTAGCCCGCGCCGGTGCCGGTCTCGGGGTCGATGTTGGGCTCGATCGAGATGATGACCTTCGCGAACTGACCCGAACCACCGGTCTGCTTCTTGTGCGTGTAGCTGTGGTTCGAGACGGTGCCGCGGATGGTCTCGCGGTAGGCGACCTGCGGCTTGCCGACGGTGGCCTCGACCTTGAACTCGCGCTTCATCCGGTCGACGAGGATCTCCAGGTGGAGCTCGCCCATGCCGGAGATGATGGTCTGGCCCGTCTCCTCGTCGGTCTTGACGACGAAGGTCGGGTCCTCCTCGGCGAGACGGCCGATGGCGACGCCCAGCTTCTCCTGGTCGGCCTTCGTCTTCGGCTCGATGGCGACCGAGATCACCGGGGCCGGGAAGGTCATCGACTCGAGCACGACCGGCTTGGCGTTGTCGGAGAGCGTGTGACCGGTGCGGGTGTCCTTGAGGCCCATGACGGCCACGATCTGCCCGGCGCCGACCGACGCGATCTCCTCACGCTTGTTGGCGTGCATCTGGTAGACCTTGCCGATGCGCTCCTTGCGGCCGTTGCTCGCGTTGAGCACGGTCGCGCCGGCCTCGAGCTTGCCCGAGTAGACGCGGACGAAGGTCAGCTTGCCCAGGTGCGGGTCGGCGGCGATCTTGAACGCCAGAGCCGACAGCGGCTCCTCGCTCGACGGCTTGCGGACGACCTCGTTCTCCTCGGTCTCCTCGGCGCCCGGCTTGTGGCCGACGATGGCGTCGACGTCGATCGGGGACGGGAGGTAGTCGACGATCGCGTCGAGCAGGGGCTGGACGCCCTTGTTCTTGAACGCGGTGCCGGTGAGGATCGGGTTGACCTTGTCGGCCAGGGTCGCGCGACGGATGGCGGCCTTGAGGGTCGGCACGTCGAACGTGTCGCCGTCCTCGAGGTAGACCTCCATGATGTCGTCGTCGGCCTCGGCGAGGGTCTCGACGAGCTTCTCGCGGTACTCGGCGGCCTTGTCGGCGAGGTCAGCGGGGATCTCCTCGACGACGTAGTCCTCGCCCTGCTGGGTCTCGCCGCGCCAGACCTTGGCGTTCATCTCGACCAGGTCGACGACGCCGATGAAGTCGCCCTCGGCGCCGATCGGGATCTGGAGGATCAGCGGGGTGGAGTTGAGCTTCTGGACGATGGAGTCGACGACGCGGTAGAAGTCGGCACCGGTGCGGTCCAGCTTGTTGACGAAGCACATCCGCGGGACGGCGTACTTGTTGGCCTGACGCCACACCGTCTGCGACTGCGGCTCGACGCCGGCGACACCGTCGAACACCGCGACGGCGCCGTCGAGGACGCGCAGCGAGCGCTCGACCTCGACCGTGAAGTCCACGTGGCCGGGGGTGTCGATGATGTTGATCTGGTGCTTCTTCCACCAGCAGGTCGTCGCGGCCGACGTGATCGTGATGCCGCGCTCCTGCTCCTGCTCCATCCAGTCCATCGTGGCGCCGCCATCGTGGACCTCACCGATCTTGTAGGTGATGCCGGTGTAGAACAGGATGCGCTCGGTGGTGGTGGTCTTGCCGGCGTCGATGTGCGCCATGATGCCGATGTTGCGGACGACCTTCAGGTCGGTCGTGATGTCGACTGCCACGTGAGTCAGCGTTCCTTAGGTAGAGATCGGTGGGGTGTCGGAGCGGGCGCCGCCGGAGCGGTCCCGCTCCGACGAGGTCACCAGCGGTAGTGAGCGAAGGCCTTGTTGGACTCGGCCATCTTGTGGGTGTCCTCGCGCTTCTTCACCGCGGCACCGAGGCCGTTGGCAGCGTCGAGGATCTCGTTCTGGAGGCGCTCGGCCATCGTCTTCTCACGACGGTCGGAGGCGTAGCCGACCAGCCAGCGCAGCGCGAGGGTGGTGCCTCGGTTGCCCTTGACCTCGATCGGGACCTGGTAGGTCGCGCCACCGACGCGGCGAGACTTGACCTCGATCGCGGGGCGCACGTTGTCGAGCGCACGCTTGAGGGTGATGACCGGGTCGGTACCGGTCTTCTCGCGGGTGCCCTCGAGAGCCGAGTAGACGATCCGCTGAGCGACCTGCTTCTTGCCGTCCTGGAGCACCTTCGACACCAGCTGGGTCACCAGCTGCGAACCGTAGACCGGGTCGACGTCGATCGGGCGCTTCGGCGCGGGGCCCTTGCGCGGCATGTCAGCTCTTCTCCTTCTTGGCGCCGTAGCGGCTGCGAGCCTGCTTACGGTTCTTCACGGCCTGGGTGTCCAGAGCGCCGCGGATGACCTTGTAGCGAACACCGGGGAGGTCCTTCACACGACCGCCGCGGACGAGCACGATCGAGTGCTCCTGGAGGTTGTGACCCTCACCCGGGATGTAGGCGGTGACCTCGACGCCACTGCTCAGGCGCACACGGGCGACCTTGCGGAGGGCGGAGTTCGGCTTCTTCGGGGTGGTGGTGTAGACGCGGGTGCAGACACCGCGACGCTGGGGCGAACCCTTCAGGGCAGGCGTCTTGGTCTTCGACACCTTGTCCTGGCGGCCCTTGCGGACCAACTGCTGGATAGTGGGCACCTGGTGGTTCCCTTTCGGTTTCGTTCACACGGCCTGGCGCTCTGCCGGGCTCGGGGTACTGCTTGCTGCTCGTGCCGGATGTGCCGCCCGCGCGCGTCGCGATCGACCGGGGGTCGGACGCTGCGCACCGAGGGCATGCTCGACGTGCCGGGTCACCCCAGGCACGATGTTCGAGATTACCGGCCGCTCAAAGGCCGGTCAAAATGCCGGACTCCCGCTCGGAGCCGGGGTGTGGTACGGGTGGGTCACGTGAGCCAGCGGGTGATCGGGTCGATGGCGAAGTAGACCACGAACAGGGCCGCCACGATCCACATCAGGGGGTGCAGCTCGCGGCCCTTGCCGCGCACCACCTTGAGGAAGGCGTACGACACGAAGCCGGCCCCGATGCCGACCGAGATCGAGTAGGCGAACGGCATCAAGACGATGGTCAGGAAGGCCGGGATGGCCATCTCGACGTCGTCCCACGAGATGCCGGTGATCTGCTGCATCATCAAGAACCCCACCAGCACCAGCGCCGGGACGGCGGCCTCCGACGGGATCATCTCGACGAAGGGCGAGAGGAAGATCGTCAGCAGGAAGAGCAGGCCGGTCACGACCGAGGCGAGGCCGGTGCGGGCCCCCTCCCCCACGCCCGAGGCCGACTCGATGTACGACGTGCTGGACGACGTGCCCGCGGCGCCACCGGCGATGGCGGCGATCGA
The DNA here is from genome assembly GCF_039537225.1 of Nocardioides ginsengisoli. NCBI lineage: Bacteria > Bacillati > Actinomycetota > Actinomycetes > Propionibacteriales > Nocardioidaceae > Nocardioides > Nocardioides ginsengisoli. The sequence goes on along the minus strand of NZ_BAABAC010000044.1, from coordinate 7,556 downwards.
GTCGACGACCAGGATCCGCTCCGCGTGGGGCGGCACGCCCTGCTCGTCGAGCAGGTCGGCCTCGGCGCCGATCGCGGTCATCGTGCCCATCGTGTCGAAGAAGTCGGCGAGCATCAGCGAGAAGATCAGCAGCAGGACGGAGACGACGCCGATCTTGTCCCACGAGCCGAGCAGGTCGAACTGCCCGAGCGTGCCGAAGTCGGGCGCCTTGAAGATGTCCGAGGGCCAGGCAGGAACGGTCAGCGACCAGCCGCCGGCCTTCTCCGCGCGCGTGCCGAGGTCGAGGAACGACTGGAGCACGACCGCGACCACGGTCATCGTCAGGATCGAGATCAAGATCGCGCCGCGGACCTTGCGCACCCACAGCGCCAGCATCAGCAGCAGGCCGACGATGAACACGAGCACCGGCCAGCCGGTCAGCGTGCCGCCCTCGCCGAGCTGCACCGGGACGGTCGTCTTGGCGGCGTCGGGCATCCGGCTCACCACGCCGGCGTCGACGAAGCCGATCAGCGCGATGAACAGGCCGATGCCGACCGAGATCGCGACCTTGAGCTGGGCGGGAACGGCACGGAAGACCGCCGTACGGAAGCCGGTGAGGACGAGGACCAGGATGATGATGCCCTCGATCACCACCAGGCCCATCGCGTCGGCCCAGGTCATCTGGCTGGCCACCGCGAGCGCGAGGAAGGCGTTGAGCCCGAGGCCGGTCGCCAGCGCCAGTGGGTAGTTGGCGACGACGCCCATGAGGATCGTCAGCACGCCCGCGACCAGCGCCGTGCCGGCCGCGATCGCGGCCAGGTTGGGCGCCGAGCCGCCGCCGAGGAACTTGCCGTCGACGTCGGTCGCGTAGCCGAGGATCAGCGGATTGAGGACCACGATGTAGGCCATCGTGAAGAAGGTGACGACGCCGCCGCGGACCTCGCGGCCGATCGTGGAGCCACGCTCGCTGATCTTGAAGAAGCGGTCGAACGGGTGGGTGGTGACGGAGGTTCCGGCCGAGTTCACGACGGAAGCATGGCAGGCGCGGGCTGCCGGGTGCTACGTGCGGTGGCCGAGGCGGCCCGCAGCACCAGGAGCGCGAGCCCCACCCCGACCAGCACGAGGACGCCGCCGACGACGAGCGTCCAGCGCGCGCCGAAGTAGTCGCCGATCCACCCGATGAAGGGAGCGCCGAGCGGCGTGCCGCCCATCACGATCGTCATGTAGATGGCCATCACGCGACCGCGCAGCGGGGCGGCGGACTCGGTCTGCATGAGCGCGTTGCTGGAGTTCATCACCGTGATCACCGAGAAGCCGAGCAGCGGGCAGACCAGTACGAAGGTGAGGTACGACGGCGCCAGGCCGGCCACGATCTCGAGCAGGCCGAAGGCGAGCGCCGCCCCGAACAGCAGGCGCAGGCTCACCCGCGAGCGGCCGGCCGCGACCAGGGCGCCCGAGAGCGAGCCGATCGCGAGCACCGAGCCCAGGACGCCGTACTCCTCGGCGCCGCGGCCGTAGACCTCGGTGGCCATCAGCGCCGACGTGATCTGGAAGTTCATGCCGAAGGTGCCGACGAAGAAGACGAGCACGAGCACCATCAGCATCCGGGGCCGGCCGCGCAGGTAGACCAGCCCCTCACGCAGCATGCCGGGCGTGCGGGCGGCGGCGCGGGGCGAGTTCAGGGCAGCCAGGTCCATCCGGTGCAGCTGGAGGATGACGGCGAGATAGGACACCGCGTTGAGCAGGATCACCCAGCCGGTCGCGCGCATCCCGCCGCCGGCGAAGCCGATGAGCAGGCCGGCGAGGCCGGGGCCGACCAGGCGGGCGGCGTTGAAGGCGGCCGAGTTGAGGCTGACCGCGTTGGCGACGTCGTCGGCGCCGACCATCTCGGACACGAACGACTGACGGGCGGGGCCGTCGAAGGCCGCGCCGACGCCGAAGAGGAACGCGAGGACGTAGACGTGCCAGGTCTCGGCCACGCCGAAGGCGGCGATCAGGCCGAGGGCCAGCGAGGTGAGGGCCATGACGGCCTGGGTGACCTGGAGCAGCCGGCGCTTGGAGAAGCGGTCGGCGATGACGCCGGCGTAGGGCGACAGGAGGAGGACCGGGAGGAACTGCAGTCCGGTCGTGATGCCGAGCGCGGATCCGCCGTTGCCGGGGATCGTCAGGACCAGCCAGTCCTGGGCGACGCGCTGCATCCAGGTGCCGACGTTCGACACCAGGCTGCCGGCGAAGTAAAGCCGGTAGTTCGGGTGGGCCAGAGAGCGGAATCGGGGGCTCGTCGGAACTCCTTCGGGTCGGTGGGTCAGTCCGCCTCGGCGAGGCGTTGCAGGATGGGTGCGGCGCGGCGGAGCACGTCGCGCTCGTCGGGCGTCAGCTCCTCGAGACGCCGGGAGAGCCAGCGGTCGCGGCGGGCCAGGTCGGCGTGGACGACGGCGCGCCCCTCGTCGGTGATCCGGACGACGACCTGCCGGCCGTCGCTCGGGTGGGCGTGCCGCTCGACCAGCTCGGCGTCGGCGAGCGCGTTGACCGTGCGGGTCATGCTCGGCGGCTGCACCTGCTCGCGGCCCGCGAGGGCCCCGACGGTGAGGTCGCCGTAGCGGTTGAGGGCATAGAGCACCGCCATCGACGAGACGCTCAGGTCGTTGTCGGGATGACGCTCGCGGGCCAGCCGGCGCCGCAGGCGCATCACGGCGAAGCGGAGCTCGGTGGCCAGCCCCGCATTGCTGCGAACACGCTTCTCGACAGTCGGCATATCGTTAGCATAAGTCATTACCTCTGCTAACCATTCCGGCGGGCGTGCGCCGGCGCCGGGAGGCCGTCGTACGATCGGAGGGTGGACCTCCGCGACGACCAGCCGACGCAGCACGAGATCGGCCGGCGCACCTATCTGATCGCGCCGGTCGAGCCGCTCGACGTCGACGGCGTGCGCACCGTCCAGGTCGGCACCGCCCTCTTCCTGCTCGCGTTCATCGGACTGCTGCCGTTCTACGGCCGGCTCCAGGCCGACAACCGCACGTGGCTGCTGTGGATGTGCCTGACCGGTGTCGGGCTGGGCGTGCTGGGCGTGGAGTACTGCAAGCGCCGCCGCCAGGTCCGCGCCGAGCGCGACCTCGACCAGCCCGAGTCCCCCGCCACCGATGAGTGAGCTCTTGCCGCCGACGCGCTGGGCGCTGGGCGGCGCCAAGAACCCGGCGTACGGCGACAACTTCGCCGACCTGCTCGCCAAGGGCGCGGACGTGGTCGGCGAGGGTCGGCTGGCCGACGCCATGGTCGGGCGGGCAGCGCGGATCCTCGACGCCGGCTCCGGGATGGGCCGGATCGGCGGCTACCTGCAGGCCCAGGGGCACCAGGTGACCGCCGTCGAGCCCGACCCGGTGCTGGTCGAGCAGTCGCGCCGGACCTACCCCGAGCTCCCGGTCGTGCCGCTGGAGATCCTGCAGCTCACGCCGGAGGCGCTCACCGCGGCGGGCCGCCCGACGTCGTACGACCTGATCGTGTGCGTCGGCAATGTGATCGTGTTCGTCGCCGAGGACACCGAGGTCGCCGTCCTGGAGCGGCTGGGCTCGCTGCTCGCTCCCGGCGGCCGGATCATGGTCGGCTTCCACCTCGTGGGCGGGCCGTCGAGCGCGCGCTCGTACTCCCTCGAGGAGTTCGCCGCCGACGTGGCGGCGGCCGGCCTGCGGGTCGAGCACCGCTTCGGCGGCTACGACCTGCGGCCGGCCGACGACCAGTACGCCGTGTGGATCCTCGCGCGGCCCTGAACCAGGCTCAGAGGGAGTCGATCTCGTCGACCCCGACCGTGTCGAGCACGGGCGGCGCCGGCGGGACCGGCTGCTGACGCTTGCTCAGCCGCACCTCGGAGTGACCGCCGCAGCCGTGCTGGAAGGCGACCACCCGGCCGTCGTCGTTGGCGTCGCCGTTGGCGCAGACGCCGAACAGCTCGGACAGCGGGCCGGAGAGGCGGACCAGGAAGCCGCAGGAGTAGCAGTGGTGCGGCGCGGCCTTGGCGATGGGGGCGTCGGGGCCCGCCTCGCCGTCGTACCAGCGCTCGGCGGCGGCGTCGCGGCCCTCGGGCGAGAGCACCCGGACCCGGCCCAGGCCGAGGTCCTTGGCCACCTCGCGGATCTGGGCCTTCTCGTCGGTGTCGAGCTCGTCGTCGCCGAAGGAGTAGGTGGGCACCAGTCGCGGGTCCTCGTCGGAGACGGGCAGCAGGTCGCCGGGCGACATGTCGCCGGGCTGGAGCCGGTCGCGGTAGGGCACCCATGCCGGGGCGACGATCGCGTCGGGGCCGGGCAGCAGGACGACCTCGACCACGGTGATCTTGCGCTGGCGCGAGGCGCGGGTCAGGGTGACCGCCCACTGCCAGCCGCGGTAGCCGCGGCGGGTGCAGTCGAAGAGGTGGGTGACCACGCGCAGGCCGTCGGCCTGGTGACCGAGGTGCTCACCCACGTCGGAGGCGTCGACCTCGTCGAGCAGCGCGGCGCGCGCCATGTCGATGGCGTCGGCGGTCGCGGCGTCGGTCAGCTTGCGCTCCAGGGTGGACACGCCCACAGCATCCCCCATCCACCACGTCAACGTCACGTCGGGGCAGGCAAGATAGACCTGTGAGCACGCACGGTCCCGACCAGCGCCCGCCGGGCACCGAGGCCGGACCGAGCCCCGAGCTCACCGACCCGGACACCACCCGCACCGTCGGCACCAGCATCGGCACCGGCGCCAAGGCGACCGCCCGCGGCCTGCGCGGCTTCGCCGTCGTCACCGGCCGCGCGAGCCGGGCGACCTTCCGCCAGGCACGCAAAGCGGCGGGCGCGCAGGGCGCCGAGCGCTCCGGCCTCAACCGGCTGATCGAGCTGCACGCCTGCAACGCCGCCGGCGACGCGGCGGTCGCGATCGCGCTCGCCGGCACCATCTTCTTCGCCGGCGCCACCAGCGGTGCGCGCGGCCAGGTCGCCCTCTTCCTCGGACTGACCATGCTGCCGTTCGCGGTGGTCGCGCCGCTGATCGGACCCTTCCTCGACCGGTTCAGCCACGGCCGGCGCTGGGCGATCGGCTCGACGTTCGCGATCCGGGCGTTCCTCTGCTGGGTGCTCGCCAGCGCGATCGCCAACGACTCGGTGTGGTTCTACCCGGCGGCGCTCGGCGTCCTCGTCTCCTCCAAGGCGTACGGCGTGACCCGCGCGGCCGCCGTCCCCCGCCTCGTGCCGCCCGAGATCACCCTGGTCAAGGCCAACGGGCGGGTCTCGCTCGCGGGCGTCGTCGGCGCCGGCGTCTCCGCTCCCCTGGCCGGGCTGGCCGCGCTGATCGGCCCCGAGTGGGTGCTGCGCTACGGCTTCCTCGTCTTCGTCCTCGGCACGATCGCCGCGATCCTGCTGCCCGCCAAGGTCGACGCGACCGCCGGCGAGCACGACGTCACCGCCCCCGAGGACGGCAGGAAGCGCGGCACCGGCATCCCCCCGAAGGTCGCCTTCGCGCTGCGGGTCAACTGCGGGCCGCGCTGGCTCTCGGGCTTCCTCACCATGTACATGGCGTTCCTGTTGCAGGCCGAGCCGATCAAGGGCTGGGAGGACAAGACCACGCTGCTGCTCGGGCTGGTCATCGGCGGCGCCGGCCTCGGCAACACGCTCGGCATCGTGGTCGCGTCGATGGCCCGGAAGATCAGCCCGTCGGTGACCGTCGTCGTCGCACTGGTGGCCGACATCGCCGTCGTCCTGATCGCGGCGGTGTTCTACAGCCTGATCGCCCTCGTGGCGCTGGGCCTGACCGCGGGCCTCATGCAGTACCTCGCGAAGGTGTCGCTCGACTCCACGATCCAGACCGGCGTGCCGGCGCGCTCGCACTCCAGCGCCTTCGCCCGCGGCGACACCACGCTGCAGCTGGCGTGGGTCGTCGGCGGCTTCGTCGGCATCGCGATGCCGTGGATCCCCCAACTCGGCCTCGGCCTGGCCGCGCTGCTGCTGGCCGGGTGGGCGGTGTTCGTGCTGGGGATGCGGCGGCCCGGGCAGCTGGTCTCGCCCGGGCAGACCGCTTAGCGCGGGCCAGATCAGCTCTCGAGCTCGTCGGCGAGGGCGCGCAGGAGCATCGCCACCGGCTGCGCCGTACGGCGGTCGGGGTGGCGCCCGTGACGGTAGGCCTCGCCGACGCCGTCGAGCAGGCGGATCAGGTCCTCGACGATCGGGACCATCTCCTCCGGCTTCTTGCGGCGCGCCTCCTTCTGGTTGCGCGCCACCGACGCCGGGGCGTCGACCAGCTTGACCTGGAGGGCCTGGTCGCCGCGACGGCCCTGGGCGATCCCGAACTCCACGCGGGTGCCCGCCTTGAGCGTGGTCACGCCCTCGGGCAGCGCGTCAGCGCGGACGTAGACGTCCGGCCCCTCGGGCTGGGAGAGGAAGCCGAAGCCCTTCTCCGCGTCGTACCACTTGACCTTGCCAGTCGGCACGGCTCTCGGCCACCTCTCGTGTCATTCGTGCTGGTCGTCAGGAACGGCACATCGTAGGACATGCCCCTCACCTCCTATTCTCGCGAGGGTGGCAACCGAATTGAGGCCGCCGACGCTGCCGGCCCCCACCCTGCCGATCCGGACCGAGCGCCTGATGCTGCGACTCGTCGTACCCGAGGACCGTGGTGCCGTCGGCGCCTACTGCGCGGACCCCGAGGTCACCCGCTACCTGCCGTTCGGCGTCCTCGACGACGCCGGGCTGGACTCCCGGATGGAGCGGATGGTCGGCGCGCAGGCGCCGTCCCTCGTCGGGGAGATGCTCTCGCTCGCGGTCGAGCACGACGGCACGATGATCGGCGACCTGATGCTGCGCCTGTCTGCCGCCCACTCCCCCGAGTCGGCGCCGTCGATCGCCGAGCTCGGCTGGGTGTTCGACCCCTCGGTCGCCGGCAAGGGCTTCGCGACCGAGGCGGCCCGGGCGCTGGTCGACCTGGCGTTCACGCACTACCCGCTGCACCGGCTGATGGCGCAGCTGGACCCGCTGAACCTGACGTCCGCGCGGCTGTGCGAGCGGCTCGGCATGCGGCACGAGGCACACACGCGGGAGGACTACGCCAACCGCGACGGCGGGTGGAGCGACACGGCGGTCTACGGGCTGCTGCGCCGGGAGTGGGCCGGGGCCTAGGAGGCGCGCTCGACGCGCATGGTCCGGTCGCCGAACCGGACCACGTCGCCGGCGAGGAGCGTGCTCGGGCGGCCCGGCGTGAGCGAGCGCGACATCCCCTTGCGGACCACATAGGAGCCGTTGGTCGAGCCGCGGTCCATCACCACGAGGGCGCCGTCGGGCGCGACCTGGAACTGGGCGTGCGTCTTGGACAGCGACATGTCGCTCGAGCGCAGCGGAACGACATGGCGCACCGGCTCGCCCGGACGCGGCTCGGGCCGCCGGCCGACCAGCGCCAGCCCCTCGACCACGAACGCCTCGCCGGTGTCGAACTCGACGCGCCACTGGATCTCCATGGGCGCCGGCGGGGTCGGCGCGGCCTCGGCCGGGGGCGGGACGGCGCCGCGGACGCGGGTCTGCTCGCCGAGCGGCGGGGTCGGGACGGCGGGCGTCGGGGCGCGGTGGGCGCCGGGC
>NZ_BAABAC010000043.1:50077-95094 GCF_039537225.1 Nocardioides ginsengisoli | reverse complement strand
TCAACGAGGACTCGCTCAACGCCGCCTGAAACAGCGGAGGTTGACACAGGGCAACTCATCGGGTCTCCTGGGTGAGGTCGACGGTCACGCGCGGGTCGAGCGCGAGGGTGCCCGGGTCGACGACGCACGAGCCGCCGTCGACGGGGAGCACCACGCCGTTGACGTACGACGCGGCGTCGGACAGCAGCCACAGCACGGTGGCGGCGATCTCGTCGGGCTGCGCCGGGCGGCGCTGGGGTACGACGGCGGTGGCGAGGCGGTAGGCGTCGTCGGTCGAGATGCCCCGCTCGGCGCCGAGCTCGGCCATCTCCATGTCGCCCATCTCGGTGGCGGTCCAGCCCGGGCAGATCGCGTTGGCGCGCAGCCCGTCGCGGCCGTGGTCGACGGCGAGCGACTGGGTGAGCAGCAGCAGGCCGGCCTTGCTCGCGGAGTAGGCGGCCATCCCGTCGGCGGCGCGCAGCGCGGCCACCGACGACACCGCGACCACCGCGCCGCGCGCGGCGAGGAGGTGCGGCAGCGCCGCCTTCACCAGCAGGAACGGGGAGGTGAGGTTGACCCGCAGCGTCTCGTCCCACTGCTCGGGGGTGACCTCGTCGACCCGGCCGACGTGGATGATGCCGTGGTTGAGCACCAGTCCGTCGAGCCGCCCGAGCGTGGCGATCGTGTCGGCGACGACGCGCTCGACGCCGTCCGGCTCACTGACGTCGGCGACGACGACGTGCGCCCCGGTCTCGTCGGCGACCGCGCGCAGCGGCGCCTCGCGACGCCCGCAGATGACGACGCGGTCACCGGCAGCGGCGAGCTGGCGCGCGACGGCGGCGCCGATGCCGGTGCCGCCGCCGGTGACGAGGACGACCTTGGCCGTCAACGTACGGCCACCTCGTCGAGGAAGTAGTCGACGAGGGCCGCCGCGCGCACCCGGGTCTCCGGGTCGAGCGAGCGGACGTGCTCGAGCATCACGTCGGGGTCGAGTCCGCGGGCGCGGGCGTCGTGGTCGCCGCCGTCGTGCATCCAGCCCTCGAGGCTGTCTGCGTCGATCTCGGGGTGGAACTGCACGGCCAGGTTGCGGCGGAGCACGAAGGCCTGCGGCGCCGCGGCGTTGGCCCCGATGACGATCGCGTCGGCCGGCGGCACGAAGCGGTCGGAGTGCCACTGCGTCCAGATCCCCGCGACCGCGGGGACGCCGGTGACGACGTGCGGGCCGACCTCGGGAACGGGCGACGGGGCGACCGAACCTCCGTGCGCCTGAGCGAGCATCTGCCCGCCGAAGCAGATGCCGAAGACCGGGATCTCGGCCTCGTCGGCGGCCTGCAGCAGCTCGGTCTCGGGCTTGACCCACGACGCGACGGTGTCGCTGTAGGAGCTCCATCGCGCCCCGAGGACCAGGACGGCGTCGTAGTCGCGGGGGTCGGGGAAGTCGAAGTCGACGCCCGGGTCGTCGAAGCGGTCCGACGGAACCACCCGCACGCTGTCGATCTCGTAGCCGCGCTCGGCGAAGCGACCCTCGATCGAGCCGGCGGTCTCGAGATAGTCGTGGCCGATGACGAGCAGCCTCTTCGGGTCGCTCATCAGGCCATCGCCTCGGCGCGCTTCATGACGTCCTTGCAGAAGGTCTCCATCTGCGTAGCATCGTCGATGTACATCGACGGCTTGATGCAGATCGTCGTGAAGCCCTGCTCCAGCTGCTCGGGGATCGAGTCCATCGACTCCCCCAGGTCGGCCAGCGAGTGGTCGTCGGGGAACGAGTAGCGCACCCCGCCGACCATCTCCAGCTCGGCGATGTCGCGGCCCGCGGCTGCCATCGCGTCCCGGATCACCTGCAGGTCCTCGGCCGTCGGGCGGCCGAGCGGGTGGAAGCCGTGGCCGTACCTGACCAGGCGGTCGACGACCGCGCCGTGCGCCTTCTGTCCGCCGAACCACATCCGCGGCCCCTCGGGGCGGAACGCCTTCGGCTCGAGGTAGATGTCCTCGAAGTCGAAGTAGTGGCCGTGGTGGGTGGCCGGCGACTGCCGGAACACCAGGTCCATCACCTCGAGCTGCTCGTCGAGGATCTTGCCGCGCTCGCGGAAGGGCACGCCCATCGCGGCGTACTCGTCCTTGCTCCAGCTCACATTGGGCTGGACGACGAGCCGGCCCTCGGAGATCAGGTCGAGGGTGCCGAGCTCGCGCGCCAGCATCAGCGGGTGCCGCAGCGGCGCGAGGACGGCGGCGCCGACCAGGCGGATCCGCTCGGTGACGCTGGCGATCGCCGAGAACAGCATCAGCGAGTTTGGCCAGGGCATCATCGGGTCCTGGTTGCCGGGCATCGCGTAGTCGCGCGGGTTGCCCATCACGCCCTTGTCGCTGGCGTCCGGGCCGAGGACGACGTGCTCGGAGATCATCACCGAGTCGAAGCCGGTGTCCTCGGCGATCCGCGACCAGGTGACCAGGTCGTTGAGGTTGCGACCGTCGGTGATCGTCCAGTTCTCGCTGAGGATCATCAGCATGCGAGGTGCGGGCACGGCGGCTCTCCGTCAGTGGGTGTTGGACAGGTCGGGCTTGCGGATGCCGCGGAACTCCCAGTCGCCGCCCTTGGCGGTCGAGAGGACCTCCTCGCTCTCGGTCGGCTGCGCGCCGACGTCGCTGCGGATCGGCGTCGGGCCCTCGACGATGTGGTTGCGCAGCGTGCCGAGACCCTCGACCTCGACCTCGACGACGTCGCCGGGGTAGACGGTGCGCGAGATGGCCGGGGTGCCGGACATCAGGATGTCGCCGGGCTGCAGCGTGATCGTGCGCGCGATGTCGGCGACGAGGTAGTGCATGTCCCACTTCATCTCGTTGGTGTTGCCGTCCTGGCGCACCTCACCGTTGACGATCGTGCGGATCCGCTTGTCGTGGAAGTCCCAGCCCTCGACGATGCCGGGGCCGATCGGGCACAGCGTGTCGGCGCCCTTGACGCGCAGCATCGAGCCGGAGTCGGTGTCGCGGAAGTCGTGCAGGCCGTAGTCGTTGCCGATGGAGTAGCCGCGGATGTAGTCGCCGGCCTCCTCGGGCGAGATGTTGCGGGCCGTCTTGCCGATGACGATGGCGATCTCGCCCTCGTAGTTGAGCCACTTGCAGCCCTGCGGCCGGACGACGGCCGACTCGTGCGCGTTGAGCGCGGACACCGGCTTGTGGAAGTAGGTCGGCGCGGGCGGCAGCTTGGTCATCATCTCCTCGACGCGCGAGGAGTAGTTGAGGTGGACGCAGACGATCTTGCTCGGCGACACCGGCGGCAGGTGGGTCGCGTCGGCGATCGCCACGGTGCGGCCGTCTCCGGCGACCAGCGTCTCGCCGTCGCGTCGTACGTCGACCGCGTTGCCGTCGAGCAGGATCCGTCGGTACTCGGTGGTCATGGCTTCCTCTCAGCCTTGGTCAGCCTGGTCAGGCTCGGTCAGCCGGCCGCCGGCACGTCGGCGCCGGGGCCGCCCGTCTGGCGGACGTAGTCGGGGTCGGTCGGGGTGGTGCGGGCGGCCGGGAAGCCATCCTCGGGGCGGTCGAACCAGAGATGCACCTGGCCGGTGCCGATGGAGTTCTCGTACTCGCCGTACTGCCGGCCGGGGGCGGTGCAGTCGCCCTCGCCGATCGCGCCCGCCATCATCAGGTAGTGCTGGAAGCGGGCCTCCGGCTTGTAGCGGTAGAACTCGTCCATCGTGTCCAGGACGCGGGCGTGGTCGCCGCGCTTGAACCAGTCGATGCGCTCCGCGTCGGCGGCGGCGGCCTCCGGCGTGAAGATGTGCTCGACGCCCGAGGCCTCGTGGTCGCGCAGCTGGCGCAGGCTCCAGAAGGTGTGGGACATCGCGCCCGACGCGATGAGCAGGACCTTGCGGTCGGACTCGGCGATCGCGGCGCCCAGGGCACGGCCGAGACGCAGCGCGTCCTCGCCGTCGGCGGTCTGGCAGACGCCGATCGAGATCCACTTCTTGTCGGGCAGGCCCTGGCCGAGGTACTCCCACACGTTGGTCGTCGCGTAGAAGATCGGCAGGCTGTGGTCGTCGATGGCGGTGATCCAGGTGGAGTTCTCCGCCGCCTTGCTCGCGATCAGGTGCGCCAGCTCGGGGTCGCCGGGGAAGTCGTAGTGACGCCGGCACATGCCGCGCGGCAGCTCCTCCGACGTGAACAGCCCGCTGCGCCGGTCGTGCGCGGTGACGACCCACTCGACGGTGGTGGCCCAGTGGGAGTCGAGGACGACGACGGTGTCGTATTCGAGGACGTCGAAGACCTCGCGGCGCAGCTGCTGCAGCCCGGAGACCAGCGTGGTGTCCTGGCCGTTGTTGAGCTCGCGCCGGATGCCCTCCGGCAGCACGATCGTCGGGACGTGCGCGATCAGGCCCGCGCCGACCACCTCACCCATCGGACTCGCCTCCCTCGTCGCCCCATCCGTCGGGCGCGAACACGCTGTTCTTGATGTCGGTGTAGAAGTCGAACGACCAGATGCCGCCCTCCCGGCCGATGCCGGAGCGGCCGCTGCCGCCGAAGGGGGCATTGAGGTCGCGGACGAAGAAGCAGTTGACCCACACCGTGCCGGCGCGCAGCTGCTTCGAGACCCGCTCGGCGCGCTCGGGGCTGCCCGTGGCGAGGGTCGCGGCCAGGCCGAAGCGGGTGTCGTTCGCCTTGGCGACGGCCTCCTCCTCGGTCTCGAAGGTCTCGATCGTGACGACCGGGCCGAAGACCTCCTCGGTCATGATCTCGGCCGTCGGGTCGGCGTCCACGAGGATCGTCGGGCTGAAGTACAGGCCGCCGAGCTCGGTGTTGGGGCCGCCGCCGAGGAGCGGGCGGGCGCCGTCGGCGAGGGCCCGCTCGACGAAGCCGGAGATCTGCTCAAAGTGGCGCCGGGAGACCAGCGCGGATACGTCGGTGGCCTCGTCGCGCGGGTCGCCCTGGACGAGGGTCTTGGCCTTCGCGACGACCCGCTCGGTGAACTCGTCGGCGAGCGAGGAGTGCACGATCATCCGGGCGGCCTTGAGGCAGACCTGGCCGGCGTTGTCGAACTGCTCGACGGCGAGGTCGACGGCGAGGTCGAGGTCGGCGTCCTCGAAGACGAGGAGCGGCGACTTGCCGCCGAGCTCGTAGGACAGCGGCACGATATTGGCGGCCGCGGCCTTCGAGATGACGCCCGCGGTCGGGACCGAGCCGGTGAACGCGAGCCGGTTGATGTCGGGGTGCGCCGTGAGCGGCGCGCCGGCCTCGAGGCCGGTGCCCTGGACGACGTTGAACACACCGGCCGGGACGCCGGCCTCGTGCATGATGTCGGCCAGCAGGCTCGCGGTGAGCGGCGCCCACTCCGGCGGCTTGACGACGACGGTGTTGCCGGCGGCGAGCGCCGGGCCGATCCGCCAGCTGGCGAGCATCAGCGGGGCGTTCCAGGGCGTGATGATCGCGACCACGCCGGCGGGGTCGTAGGTGATCCGCTGGCGGTGGCCGCGGCCCGGCACCTCCATGTCGGGGTGACCGAGCTGGTGCTCGGCGTAGTCGGCGAACGCGCGGAAGTTCATCGCCACGCGCGGCATCACGCCACGGCGGTGCGAGCGCAGCAGCGAGCCGTTGTCGAGCGTCTCGACCTGGGCGAGCTCCTCGACGCGGGCCTCGATGCCGTCGGCGACGGCGCGCAGGATGTCGCTGCGCTCCTTGACCGACAGCGCGGCCCACGCGGGGAAGGCGGCGCGCGCGGCGGCGACGGCGGCGTCGACCTCGGTCGCCGTACCGGCGTGGATCTCGGCGATCGGCGACTCGTCGATCGGCGAGTAGTCGGTGAACGTGGTCGCGGAGGCGACCCGCCGCCCGCCGATCCAGTGCCGGGTGTCGACCTCGACGCCGGCGACGACGGCGATGTCGGCGATGTCGGCGATATCGGCGATGTTGTTGTCGGCGGCGTCGGTCATCGGACAGCCTCCTCGGCGGCGGCCGGGGTCAGGTTGGCGAGCGAGGTGCCGCCGTCCCAGACCACGCCGACCTGGCGGTAGTAGCCGCCGATGATCTCCTGGACGGGCAGGCGGTGGAGCTCCTCGGTCGGGGACTCGAAGAGCTCGAGCTCGACGTCGCCGGTGTAGGCGGGGCCGGCCTCGAAGGAGCTGGAGCCGGAGGCGATGAGCTCGACGTACGCGTCGGGGCTGTTCTTGGCGATGCCCGGGTAGACGCGGTGGTGGGCCATCGGGTGGCTGTTGACGAAGCCGTTGGTCGGCGACTCCTCGGTGAGGGTCAGCACGGCCTGGGCGAGGCGGCGGTCGCCGGCGGCGAGCGTGGCGCCGAAGACTCCCCCGGGCGCGACCTGCGGGGCCGCGTGGGAGAACGGATGGGGGCGGGTCTGCCACATCGAGCCGAGCTTCTTCGGGTAGCCCTGGTGCATGCCGCGGGCGATCGCGAAGTCCTTGTCGACCCAGATGTAGACGCAGCGGGAGTAGGTGACGCCCTCGTACGCGCAGCGGACGACGACGAACGCCTCCTTGTACTGCGAACGGATCGGGTCGAGCAGCTCCTCGCGGGTCCCGGAGCAGGACTGCCAGTCGGCCCAGATCAGCGCGACCGCGCCCGGGTCCTCCGGGGCGAGCTCGAGCGGCTCGGGGAGCAGCTCGCGGACGCGCGCCGGGTCGGTCCGGTACTCGACGGTGAGCAGGTCGCCGGAGTAGTACCACGGAGGCGACGGGATCAGGGAGGACCGGCCGGTCTCGGTACGGGGGTAGAAGAACCCAGCCATGTCGTTCATCGGGCCTCAGCTCCAGTCAGCAGATCGGGCGAAATCAAGATCGTTCGGATCCGTACGATAGCCACCCGGGGAGCGAAAGACCACCCTTGCGGCCAAAGTTCTCGAGGGATATTGTTCGGATCCAAACGATCTACCTTGAACCACCCTTTCATTGGACGGAGATACGCCGTGGACAAGCCGCCGTACATCCCGCTGGACGAGGTCGACCTCGTCGACCTCGACCGCTTCGCCGGCCCCGAGGCCTGGGGCATGCTCGACACGCTCCGCCGGGAGGCGCCGATCTTCTGGCAGCGCGAGACCGACGGCGGCAGCGGCTTCTGGGCCGTCACCAAGCACGCCGACATCTGCGAGGTCGACAAGGACCCCGAGACCTACACGTCGACGAACTTCGTCAACCTCGAGGAGGTCGAGCCCGAGCTGCAGGAGGCCCGGCGCTCCATCCTCGAGATGGACGGGCTGCGCCACCGCGCGCTGCGCAAGCTGATCTCGCGCGAGTTCAGCCGCCCCAACCTGATGAGGAACTACGAGGCCCTGCTGCGCGACATCACCCGGACCACGGTCGACGCCGCGCTCGCGAAGGGCGAGTTCGACTTCGTCGCCGACGTCAGCGCCGACTTCCCGATCCAGGTGCTCGCGCGGCTGCTCGACGTACCTCAGGAGAAGACGGGGCAGCTCATCGACTGGGGTAACGAGATCATCGGATTCTCCGACCCCGAGCACGCCAAGATCCTCATCTCGGACGCCGAGAGCGAGCAGTACAAGCACCTGCCCTTCCGCTCCCCCGTGTCGCAGGAGGTCTTCGACTACGGCCGCGAGCTCGCGGCGGGCCGCAAGGGCGGCGACGGCACCGACCTGGTGAGCCAGCTCGTCAACAAGATCCCCGAGGACGGCCAGGCGATGTCGGCGTCGGAGTACGACTCGTACTTCCTGCTCCTCGTCGTCGCCGGCAACGAGACCACGCGCCACACCATCACCCACTCGATGCTCGCCCTCCTCGAGCACCCCGAGCAGCTCGCCAAGCTCCAGGCCAACCCGGACCTGATCCCGGACGCCGTCGAGGAGTTCCTGCGCTGGGCCTCCCCCGTCTACCACTTCCGCCGTACCGCGACCCGCGACGTCGAGCTCGGCGGCCAGGCCATCAAGGAGGGCGACAAGGTCGTCATGTGGTTCGCCTCCGGCAACCGCGACGAGGACGTCTTCGAGAACCCCTACGACTTCGACGTCACCCGCACCAACATCGACCACGTCACGTTCGGCAAGGGCAGCCCGCACCTGTGCATGGGCAACAACCTGGCGCGGATGGAGATCCGGCTGATGTTCGAGGAGCTGATCCCGCGACTGAAGACGATCGAGCTGAACGGCGAGGTGCGGCGGGTGCGCAGCAACTTCGTCAACGGCATCAAGACGCTGCCGGTGAAGGTGACCACCAACGACTGACCGACTGACCGACTGACCGACTGACCTGGTCCGACCGGACGCGACGAGGCCCGGCTGCCCCCTGGGGGTGGCCGGGCCGGCCCGACCTGCCCCGCCGACACCAACCCCGCGAGGCAGTCACCGTGGCCGAGTCACGAACCATCCACGGTTCGCGTGAAAACCGGCCGATCCGGCGCAAAAACGGCCGAACCGTGGATGGTTGAGAACCGGGCGGCCGCGTCAGCGGCGGCGCGAGCGCAGCGAGTGCCGACAGTCGCGCCGCCGGCCGGTCGTCAGGGCCCCGCAGTCAAGGACGCCGAAGGCGCCGCGCAGCGGGCCGAGCGAAGCGAGGATCCTTGACGGCGGGAGACGACCGGCTACCGCGCGGCCGCCCGACCAACCCCGCGACGCCGACCCCGCACAACACCAGCCCAGCAAGAGCAGAGTCGTGTGCCCCAGACCCCGCCCACAGGCGTTCTCAGGCACACGACCCACACCCGGCTCAGCCCTCGTCGGCCACCAACCGCCGCAGGATCTTCCGCACCTGCAGCGCCGCCAGGTCCGCGGCGACGTTGACGTCGTCGCCGTAGCCGTCGCGGTCGATGACGTCCTGCATGGTCTCGAGGATCTCGCGGACCTTGAGGTAGTACGACTCGAAGATGGGCCGCAGCACGTCGGTGGCTTCAGCCCCGAAGGCGAAGTTGCGGCTGACCCGCCAGATGTGGCGCGTACGGCGGTCGTCGACCGGGGTCACCGCGTGGGTGAACCGGAAGGTCTGCGGTCCGCCGTCGGCCTCGGGCAGCAGCACGACCCAGCGGTCGGCCCAGAGGCCGGGCGCGAGGAAGGCCCCCTCCTCCCGCTGCGGGTACGACGCCGTGGTCGATGCCCCGGAGATCTTGGCCTGCCACTCCGGCATCGGGGCGGCGGGCCAGTCGCGGTGGAAGTGGACGGTCGTCTCGGTGAGCTCGACCTCGAGCGCGGGCGCGACGCCGGTGAGGGCGGGCGGAGAGATGACCGGGTCGACGACGGCGACGTGGGTGATGTCGGCGAAGTTGTCGTGCAGCAGCCGCACGTGGGCGGCGGTCTCCCACTGGCCGCCGAACGTCTCCCAGGAGCCGTCGGTGAGCCACGGGGTCTCGACGGGCGGGCGCAGCGCGGCCAGCGAGGGCTCGCCGAGCCAGACCCAGATCAGGCCCCCCTCCTCCCGCACCGCGTACGACGGCACGCGGGCGCCGTAGGGGACCTGGGCCTGCGACGGCACTCGCACGCACGTGCCGGTGCGGTCGTAGGCGAAGCCGGAGTAGCCGGACACGATGGTGTCGCCGTCCACATGGCCGAGGCTGAGCGGGAACGGCCGGTGGGCGTCCCGGTCGCCGAGCGCGACGACGGAGCCGTCGCGCACGCGGAACAGGACGACGGGCCGGTCGAGCGCCCGCGTCCCGAACGGCGACGAGCCGACCTCGGACGACGCGGCGAGCGCGTACCAGGCGTTGCGCGGGTAGCCGGTGGTGCTGCGGTCTCTCATGTCCGGGCTCCTGTCAGAGGTCGAGCGTCAGGCGGTCGGAGCGGCAGCGCGACACACAGATCATCATGAACTCGTTCGACTCCTTCTCCTCGTCGTTCAGGATCGAGTCGCGGTGGTCGACGTCGCCCTCGACGACCTCGGTCTCGCACGTCCCGCACACGCCCTCCAGGCACGACCCGACGACGCTCACGCCGGCCTCCCGGCAGACCTCGAACACGGACTTGTCGGCCGGCACCGAGAGGGTGAGGCCGGAGCGCTGGAGGACCAGCTCGAACGACGTGTCGTCACCCGCGTCGGCCGGCGCCTTGGCAGCGAAGCGCTCCAGGTGGAGGCTGCCGGCCGGCCAGGCGGCGGCGCAGCGCTCCTCGACCGCGTCGAGCAGGCCGGTCGGGCCGCACGTGTAGACGAGCGTGTCCTCGGCGGCCACGCCGAGCAGGGCGTCGAGGTCGGGCAGGCCCGCCTCGTCCTGCGGCAGCAGGGTGACCCGGTCGCCGTACGCCGCCAGCTCGTCGAGGAACGCCATCGACGAGCGCGAGCGGCCGCCGTAGACGAGCCGCCAGTCGGCGCCGGAGGCCTCGGCCTCAGCGATCATCGGCAGCATCGGCGTGATGCCGATGCCGCCGGCGAGGAAGAGGTAGCGCGGCGACGCGACCATCGGGAAGTGGTTGCGCGGCCCGCGCACCTTCACCGTCGCGCCGGCCGACAGCTCGGCGTGGACGGCCTTGGAGCCGCCCCGGCTGTCGGGCGCCCGCAGGACGCCGATCCGCCACTGGCCGCTGTCGGCCGGGCTGCCGCACAGCGAGTACTGGCGCACCAGGTCGTCGCCCAGCACCAGGTCGATGTGGGCGCCCGGCGTCCACGGCGGCAGCGCCGAGCCGTCCTGGGCGGCCAGCGTCAGCGTCACCACGTCGGCCGCCGCCTCGACGGCGGAGACGACCGTCAGGTCCGCCTCGAACTCACGGACGATCGGTTGCGTCGTCACGACTTCTCCCCTTCTCGCCGACCACCTCACAGGTGGTAGGCGTACTCCCGGAACTCCCAGTCGGTCACGAACTGGCCGAAGCGCTCGAGCTCGTTGCGCTTGTAGGCCACGAAGGCCTCCACGAACGACGGGCCGAGGATGTCGGTGAGGTCCTTGTCCTCCTCGAGCGCGCTGATCGCGGTGCCGAGGTCGGACGGCAGCTTGTCGGCCTTGGTCGGGTCGTAGCCGTAGCCCTCCAGCTTGTCCGGCGGGGTGAGGCCGTCGCGGATGCCGAGGTACGCCGCGCCGAGCAGGCCGGCGATCGCCAGGTACGGGTTCGCGGAGGCGTCGCCGAGGCGCAGCTCCATCCGCGAGGCGCGGCCGCGCTCGGGCGGGATCCGCACCATCGCGCTGCGGTTGTCGAGGCCCCAGTCGATCAGCCACGGCGCGAGCGTGTCGGGCCCGAACCGCTTGTAGGAGTTGATCGTGGGGTTGCTGATCGCGGCGAGGGCCGGGGCGTGCGCGAGGACACCGGCGATCGCCGAGCGGGCGATGTCGGAGAGGCCGTCGGCGCCGTTCGGGTCGTCGAAGAGCGGCTTGCCGTCGGCGTCGACGGTGCTGAAGTGGACGTGGAAGCCGGAGCCGCCCTCCTCGTTGAACGGCTTGGCCATGAAGGTCGCGATCTTGCCGCGGCGGCGCGAGAGCTCCTTGAGCGCGCTCTTGAACCGGAACGCCCGGTCGGCGGCGTCGAGCGCCTCCGAGTGCCACAGGTTGATCTCGAACTGGCCGCTGCCGAACTCGTGGTTGGCGGCGACCACGTCGAGGCCGTACGCCGCCAGGTCGCGCAGCGACGAGAGCAGGGTGTTCTCCGGGTCGCCCTTGAGGCCCGCGACGTAGACGTTGCCCGTGGCGGCGCCGTAGGGCCCCCATCCGTTGGGCTTGGTGTCGTCCTGCTCGAGCACGTAGAACTCCAGCTCGGGCCCGACGATCGGCCGCATGCCGAGCTCGGCGAAGCGGTCGATGACCCGACGCAGCACCTGGCGCGGGCTCTCCTCGGACGGCGAGCCGTCGGGGTTGTAGACGTCGCCGATGACGTGTGCGACGCCCGGCTCCCACGGCACCGGCCGCAGGGTGCTCAGGTCGGGGACGACGACGATGTCGGGCAGGCCGGCCGAGAGGCCGCCGGCGATGTCGATGACGTCCCCCATCGGCGAGGTCGCGTAGATCGAGCGGCAGAAGGCCACGCCGTCGCCGACCGTCCGGTCGAACCGATCGGCCAGGACGTCCCGGCCGCGCTCGGTGCCCATCAGGTCGCTGTAGCCGACCCGGACGACGTCGATCCCGTCCGCGCCGAACTGCTCGGTGGCCACGCGCAGCGCGTTCTCGTCGATGTGCTCCACAGTCAGTCTCCTCTGTCTCTCAGTGATCCATCATCGGCCGACGGCCGGGGCGTTGTGCAGGTGGTCGTCGAAGCGCTCGAGATCGCTCGACAGCGCGTCGTAGACGGCCGTCCGCGAGGTGCGGAGGTAGAGCGCGTAGCCGATGCCCCCGACGAGGGCGACGACGAGCAGGTAGGGCAGCGAGTTCACGGCCTGCGAGTCCGACCCGGCGACGATGTCGAAGTGCTTGAAGGCCAGCACGACGGCGAAGCAGAGACCGAGGAAGCCGAGTGCCGGGGCGACCAGCGTGCTCCAGATCCGCGGGTCGTCGTTGCGCCGGAAGTGGACGACGATCGACAGCGCGGCCAGCGCCTGGAGGACCAGGATCGCCAGGGTGCCGAAGCCGAGCATGCTCGGGACGACGGTGAGGATCGGGTCGGCGCCGGTGATCGCGAAGATGACGGCGACGGCGACGGCGAAGGCGGCCTGGACCGTGCTGGCGACGTACGGCGCGCCGCTCGGGCCGGTCTTGGACAGCACCTGCGGGAGGATCCGCGCCCGGCCGAGCGAGAAGAGGTAGCGGCTCGACGAGTTGTGGAAGGCCAGCATCGCGGCGAACAGGCTGACCAGCAGCAGCCAGTTCATGACGTCGGTCAGGAAGCCGCCGATGTAGGTGCTGGCGAGGCTGAAGACCAGGTCGCCGGTCGGCGCGTGGGCGATGGCGGTGTCCTGGGCCTGCGCGACGCCGGTGGCGCTGACGACGGCCCACGTGGTAACGCCGAGGATGACACCGATCAGCGTGATCGCGACGTACGTCGCCCGCGGCACGGTCTTGAGCGGGTTCTTCGCCTCCTCGCTGAACAGCGAGGTGGCCTCGAAGCCGAGGAAGCCGGTGGCGGCGAGCAGCAGGCCGATCGACAGCGAGCCCGACGTGATCGAGTGGTAGGAGAACGCCGAGAAGGAGTAGCCGTCCTTGAAGAGCACGGCGACGTCGAAGATGATCAGGATCGAGGTCTCCAGGACCAGCGAGACGCCCAGGATCTTGGAGCTGAAGTCGACGCCCCGGAGCGCCATCAGGTAGCAGACCGCGATCGAGGCCAGGCCCCAGAACAGCCAGGGCATGTCGAGCCCGGTCTTGTCGGCGATCACGATCTTCATGAAGAAGCCGCTGGTGCCGATCGTGCCGACCACGAAGAAGTTGTAGCCGAGCATCGCGATGAAGCCGGCGGCGAGACCGGCGGGCCGGCCGAGGCCCTTGACCACGAAGGCGTAGAAGCCGCCCGCGTTGACCAGCTCGCTCGACATCTTCCCGTAGCCGATCGCGAACAGCAGGAGGACGACCGCCACCGCGAAGAACGCGAAGGGCGTGCCGCCGCCGTTGCCGAGGGCGATCGCCAGGGACGCGACGACCACCATGCCGGTCAGGGGCGCGACCGCCGCCAGGACCAGGAAGACGATGGCGCCGACGCCGAGCGCGTTCTTGCGCAATGTGGTGTTGACGGTGTCCGACATCGGGACTCCTTCACTGTTGCCCGGCGCCCTTCCGCCAGGTCGTTCGGATCCGTACGATAATCGGATGTGACCCACCGCACCATCCCCAAACAGGATGTTTTCGGAAAATGTTTGGTTCCGAACGATCCGGCGGCGCGCCCCGCCGAGGGCGGACACCTGCCGCCGCTGCGCGATCGGCATGGCTACCCTGGCCGCATGCCGGACCGTCATACGCTCGAGGAGACCGAGCGCGCGATGAAGGACCACGTGGGCGCACTCCCCCTCGACTTCGCCGCCGCGAACGCGCTCTCCAACCTGTTCCGTGCCGCCAACGCGGTGCGCAGCGAGCTGACCAACCGGGTACTGCGCCAGCACGACATGACCTGGACCGGCTTCGTCGTGCTCTGGGTGGTCTGGATCTGGGACGGCATGGAGACGCGCCACGTCGCCGAGTCCGCCGACATCTCCAAGGCGACGCTGACCGGGGTCGTCAAGACGCTCGAGGCGCGCGGCCTGATCGCGCGCGAGGGCGACGACAACGACCGCCGCCTGGTGCGCCTGCGGCTCACCCCCGAGGGCGTGTCGCTGATGGAGAAGCTCTACCCCGACTTCAACGCGGTCGAGTCCGAGATCATCGGCAAGCTCTCCGAGCGCAAGGTCAGCACGTTCACCAAGACCCTGCGCGACGTCGTCAACGCCGTCGAGGCTCAGGACGAGGACGACGACGCCAGCTGACCCGCGCGGTGCGCGCGGGCGGCTTCGACCAGCGCGCCGAACACGGCCGCCTGCGCCGGGTCCGACGCCGCCGTGTCCTCGGGGTGCCACTGCACGCCGACGTACCAGCCGCGGCTCTCCTCGAGCTCCACGGCCTCGATGACGCCGTCGGCCGAGTGCGCGACCGCCCGCAGGCCCTCGCCGGTCCGCGCGATGCCCTGGTGGTGGTAGCAGGAGATCCGCGGGCTGGCGCCGATCAGCTCGGCCAGTCGGGCGTCCGGCAGCACCTCGATCTCGTGGACGACGTGCCGGTGGGTGCGCTCGCCGAGGTCCTGGATCAGGTCGCCCCCGAGCGCCACGTTGACGACCTGGTTGCCTCGGCAGATCGCGAGCAGCGGCAGGCCGGCGCCGAGCGCGTGCCGGGCGATGGCGAGGTCGAAGGCGTCCTGCTCCTCGTCGACGTCGTACTGCGTCGCATGCGGCTCCTGGCCCGACCAGTGGGCGGCCAGGTCGCCACCGCCGGGCAGCAGGACGCCGTCGGCGTACCAGAGGCGCTCGGCGATCTCGGCCGGGTCGACGGCCGCGCCCGGCGCGACCGGGTGGACGACGAGCGGCTCTCCCCCGGCGGCGTAGACCGCGTCGAGGAGCGCGCGGGCGGTGACGTCGGCGCCGAAGCGCAGCGCCGAGGCCGAGGCGGAGAAGCGCGCCGGGACCGCGATGAGGGGACGCCGGCTCATGGGCGCACCAGCGGAGGGAGGTGGTTCTCGACGAACCGGGTCTCCCGCTCCCACGCCGCGGCGAACTCGATGACGCCGGCGTCGTCGTGGTTGCGGCCGATGACCTGCAGCCCGATCGGCAGGCCCGTCGAGCCGAACCCGGCCGGCATGGCCAGGGTGGGTGCGCCGAGCAGGGTGCCGATCGCGGTGACCTCCATCCAGCGATGGTAGGACGACATCGGCACGCCGTTGATCTCCGTGGGCCAGTGCACCTCGTTGCCGGCGGCGTCGACGCAGTCGAACGGCATCACCTGCGCGGTCGGCAGGAGCACGTAGTCGTACTTCTCGAAGAGCGCCCGGAAGCCCTGGTAGAGCGCCGTGCGCTTCACCGAGCCGTTCCACGCCTGCTGCGCGGTGATCGGCCCGTGCCCGTCGATGCCGTTGAGCATGCCCTCGACCTCGTAGATCGTCTCGAGCTTGAGGTAGGGCTTGAGTGCCGGGTTGTCGTAGAGCGGGAAGTTGAGGTTGCCGCTGAGCCAGTGCCGGAAGATCAGCCAGGTCGGCCACAGGTCCTGGTTGGCGAAGGTGCCGAACTGGTCCAGCCGGTCGATCTTGTCGACCTTCGCGCCGAGGGCGCGCATCCGGTCGATGGCGGCGCCGGTGACGTCGAGGACCTCGCGCTCGGTCGGGAGGTAGCCGCCCAGGTCGGCCAGCCAGGCGACCTTGGCACCGCGCAGCGAGGTGCGCCGTACGGTCGCGAACTGCTTCGGGTCGTCGTCCAGCGTCAGCGGGACGCGCGGGTCGTAGCCGGCCATCGTCGCCAGCAGCAGCGAGAGGTCGCGCGCGTCGCGGGCGATCGGGCCGGTGACGCCGCCCTGCTGCACGAACTGCTCACCGCCCAGCTCGGGGATGCGCCCGAGCGACGGGCGCAGGCCGAGGACGTTGTTCCACCCCGGCGGGTTGCGCAGCGAGCCGAAGAAGTCGCTGCCGTCGGCGACCGGCAGCATCCGCAGCGCGACGGCGACCGCGGCGCCGCCGCTGCTGCCTCCGGCCGACTTGGCCTGGTCGTAGGCGTTGAAGGTCGTGCCGTAGACCTTGTTGTAGGTGTGCGAGCCGAGCCCGAGCTCGGGCAGGTTGGTCTTGCCGATGAAGATCGCGCCGGCCGCACGGATCCGCTCGACCAGGAGGGCATCGGTCGCCGCCGGGCCGACCGGGACGCCGGGCTGGCCGAAGAAGCCGACGCTCGTCGGGATCCCCTTGACGTTCCACTGGTCCTTCACCGCGTGCGGGAAGCCGTGCATCCAGCCCTGGTAGGTGCCGGCGGCGAGCAGCCGGTCCTTCTCGGCGGCCTCGGCGAGCAGGTCGGCGCGGGGGCGCATCGCGACGATCGCGTTGACCCGGGGGTTCACCTCGGCGATGTGGTCGAGGTAGGCCGTCATCACCTCGACGCAGGTGACCTTGCGCTGCCGGATCGCCGTCGCCAGCTCGGCGGCCGACCACCACACGATGCGACGGAGGTCGGCGGGGCGCTGCACGGACGGCCAGACGACGTCGGGCGCGGCCGCTGCCGATGAGCTGATCGCACCGACGGCGACGCCGGCTGCCGCGGCGCCGGCGACGACCGCGCGGCGGGAAACATTGGTCATGGATGCTGCCTTCCCCAGGTCCACCCGTTTCGATCGTTTTGACCCGAACGAGTTTTGTTTGGGTCCGAACGTAGAGTGACCGGCGCGACATCGCAAGAGTCCGTCCGGATGGCGTCGCCTTCCGCTGAGACCTTGTCAGCGCCCGCTCGGGTCCTTACCGTGTGGAGCCAAACGTTCGTCCGTACCGCTGGGGGGGAGCATGGACGCGACCCGCCTGATCGACCTCTTGGGCGATGTGGCCGCCGTCGCCACGCCCGACGAGGCGACCGGTGACGCGCCCCGGCTGCTGGAGCGGCTCGCCGACGACCTCGGCGCCGCCGCCTGCCAGCTCGACACCGTCGTCACCCACCCGGACGACCCGGCGTCGCCGTCCTTCCAGACCGTCGCGAGCGTCGGCTACTCCCCCGACGTCGCCGGTCATCTCTGTGCCGAGCTGGCGCCCTCGCCCCACGGGCGGCGGGTGCTCGAGGCGAGCACCGGCCTGCGCATCGACGAGGACGACCCCTACGACTTCCGCGGCACCGAGCTCTATCGCGACGTCCTCCATCCGGCCGGCTACGCCGACGGGATCTCCCTCGCCCTGCGCGACTCCGGCGATCACCTCGCCGGCCTGCTGCACCTCTCCGCCCGGCGCACCAGCGACTTCGCCCCCGACCTCGGTACGGCGCTCCCGCCCCTCGGCCGCGCCTTCGCGCGGGTGGCGCGGGTGGCCACCTGGTCGACGCCCGACGTGACCCTGCCCGCCGAGTACGCCGCCGTCCGCCTCGACGCGGCCGGCCGGGCGACCCCGGTGGTCGGGCGCGCGCCGCTGCACGCCGCCCTCGACGACGAGCTGCGCGGCATCGTCCGCTCCATCCTCGGCACCGGCACCCGCTTCGCGAACTTCCTGCACCAGCAGGAGGGCCGGCTGGTCGAGGTCCGTGTGCTCTGCCCGTCCGGACGGGCCACCGAGCACCAACCGTGCACGGTAGCGACCCGCCCGGCGACGTCCACACTCGGGCTGACGCTGCGCCAGCTCGAGGTGCTCACCGCCGTCGCCACCGGCGCCGGCAACCGCGAGATCGCCGACGAGCTCTGCCTCAGCCAGCGCACCGTCGCGGCCCATGTCGAGGCGATCCTGACCCGGCTCGACAGCCCCTCGCGGGCCGGCGCCGCCGCCAAGGCGACCGCCTCGGGCGTGCTGCTGCCGTCGGCCGACCCGTCGTCGGTGCGGTCGCTGGCCCGGGTGCTGCGCCGCCCCGTCGCCTGACCCGGACGCGCCCCTGCTGGCGGGGTCGCCTCCGCGTCGCACCCGGCATCTCGGTCGTACATCCCGCCGATTCGGGACGGAAATGCCGGGTGAGACCCATCCCCCGATGAGCGGCGACGCGCGGCCACCACCACCCAGACCAGCGCCGACCCGATCGTTCGGGGCCGAAGATTGGCATTTCTGCCCATGACCCAGGTCACACCGCGCGACCACGATGGCGGGACCGCGCCGGGACCGCCGGCGCCGTACCGCGGGAGGCGCGATGGCGACCGGCTACCTGTACCACGAGCTCTTCGGCTGGCACGACACCGGAACGAACGCGGGGCTCTTCCCCGCCGACCACCGGATGGGCATCCAGCCGTTCCAGCACTTCGAGAACGCCGAGACCAAGCGGCGCATGCACGAGCTGGTCGTGGTCTCGGGCGTGATCGACCGGCTCACCCGGCTGGAGCCGCGCAAGGCCACCGACGAGGAGATCCTCGCCGTCCACACCCCGGAGCACCTGGCCCGGATCCAGGCCGGCAGCGACCAGCCCAAGGGCGGTGACTCCGGCGACGGGCTCAGCCCGTTCGGCCCGGGCGGCATCGAGATCGGCCGGCTCGCCGCCGGCGGCATGATCGAGGCCACCACCGCGGTCGTCGAAGGCCGGGTCGACAACGCCTACGCGCTGATCCGCCCGCCGGGCCACCACGCCGAGCCCGACCTCGGCCGCGGCTTCTGCATGTTCGCCAACCTGGCCATCGCGGCGCAGGCCGTGCGGCGCACCCACGGCGTCGAGCGGATCGCCGTCCTCGACTGGGACGTCCACCACGGCAACGGCACCCAGAAGGTGTTCTGGAACGACCCCCACACCCTCACCATCTCGCTGCACCAGGACCGGGTCTTCCCGCCCGACTCGGGGCTCGTCGACGAGCGCGGCGAGGGCGCCGGCTTCGGCTACGCCCTCAACGTCCCGCTGCCGCCGGGCACCGGGCGCGGCGGCTACCTCTCCGCGTTCGACCGGGTCGTCGCCCCGGCGATCGAGCGCTTCCGCCCCGACCTGATCCTGGTCGCGAGCGGATTCGACGCCAACGCGGCCGACCCGCTGTCGCGCCAGGGGCTCACCAGCAGCACCTACCGCGACCTGACCCAGCGCCTCCTCGACCTCGCCGCCACGCACTGCGACGGCCGGCTCGCGATGAGCCACGAGGGCGGCTACAACCCGGTCTACGTCCCGTTCTGCGGCCTCGCCGTGATCGAGGCGCTGGCCGGCGTGACCGAGCCGCTGACCGACCCCTACGAGCCGATCTTCGGCGGGATGGCCGGCCTGGAGCTCCAGCCGCACCAGACCTCCGTCATCGACCAGGTCGTCCCGTTCCTGGACGACATCCACGCCGGCGTCCGCGCCTGACCACCTCTCCCCCCGGATTCGGAGCAGCATCATGAACCAGCTCAACCGTCGTACCTTCCTCGGCTGGACCGGAGGCATCGGGGCCGCCGTCCTCACCGCGGCGTGCAGCGCACCGGCGTCGACCACCGCCTCCAAGGACAAGGTCGCGAAGTCCGGCAAGGACGTCCGCACCGTCGCCTGGGACTACCCGTTCACCTTCCTGCCCGTCTATGCCGGCGTCGCGAAGTTCGCCCAGGCGCGGGCGAAGGAGAAGGGCCTCTCGCTGGAGCAGACCAACGACAACGGCCGGCCCGACGCCCAGGCGTCCAACCTGGACACGCTGATCGCCAAGAAGGTCCCGGCGATCGTCTCCTTCCCGATGGTCTTCGAGGCGCTCGAGACGCAGGCCGCGAAGGCCCTGTCGGCGGGCATCATCTGGGTCACCTACGGCGGCACCCTGAAGAACCAGAGCGCATCGATCACCTTCTCCTTCGAGAAGGGCGGCCGGCTGCTCGGCGAGGACGCCGCCGCCTGGGCCAAGGCCACGCTCGGCGGCAAGGGCAAGGTCGCCTTCCTCGTCGACGACACCATCCAGCTCGGCCGCGAGCGCACCGCCGGCATGATCGACGCCTTCACCAAGGCCGCGCCGGACATGCAGGTCGTCGGCCGCGAGCAGGCGATCGACCCCGACACCGCGCTCAGCAAGACCAAGGCGATCCTCGCCAAGCACCCCGACGTCAACGTCATCCTCGGCATCACCGACGGCGCGGCCTTCGGCGGCTACAAGGCGCTCATCGAGGCCGGTCGCTCCGAGACCGACGCCAAGACCTACGTCGGCGGCCAGGACGGCGACCTCGGCTCGCTGCAGCTGATCAAGAAGGGCACCTTCTATCGCGCGTCGGCGGCGCTGCAGCTGCGCGACATCGGCAACGCGGTGATCGACGTCCCGCTCGCGGTGGCAGACGGCAAGAGCGACGCCGAGGCGTCGACCGACGTGCCGATCACGCTGGTCAAGCAGGGCGACGCGCTGCTCGACGACATCATCTCCCAGTACGGCTGATCGCCATGACGCTGCGGGTCACCGGCCTCCGGAAGTCGTTCGGCGGCGTCCACGCCCTGCGGGGCGTGGACCTGACCATCGAGCCCGGCGAGGTCCACGCGCTGCTCGGCCACAACGGCGCGGGTAAGTCCACGCTGATCAAGGCGCTGGGCGGGGCGTTCACGCCGGACGGCGGCACGATCGAGGTCGCCGGCCGGACGTACGACGGCCTCTCCCCCCGGCAGTCGATCGACGCCGGCATCGCGATCATCTTCCAGCACCTGAGCCTGGTCGAGTCGCTGTCGGTCGTCGACAACGTCTTCCTCGGGCAGGAGCACCACCGGCTGGGC
This sequence comes from Nocardioides ginsengisoli, assembly GCF_039537225.1. Taxonomy (NCBI): domain Bacteria; kingdom Bacillati; phylum Actinomycetota; class Actinomycetes; order Propionibacteriales; family Nocardioidaceae; genus Nocardioides; species Nocardioides ginsengisoli. The sequence goes on along the minus strand of NZ_BAABAC010000043.1, from coordinate 74,518 downwards.
GTGGTCGACCGCAAGGCGCAGCGGGCGGCGGCGGCGACGCTGCTCGAGCGGCTCGGCGCGACCTGCACGGTCGACGACCGGGTCGGTGACCTGCCGATGGGCCAGAAGCAGCTGGTCGAGATCGCGAAGGCACTCTCGCGCGACCCGGTCGTGCTGATCCTCGACGAGCCGACGGCCGCGCTGTCGTCGCACGAGATCGGCGCCCTGGAGCGGACCGTCCGCGCGCTGCAGGAGCAGGGACTGGCGATCTGCTACGTCACCCACCTGCTCGGCGAGGTGGAGCGACTGGCCGACCGGATGACCGTGCTGCGCGACGGCGCCGTCCACGTCTCGACGTCGCTGCTGGGCAAGACCCGGCGCGACATCATCGAGGCGATCGCGGAGCCGCCGACCGACCTGCCACCGCGGGCGCCCGTGCACGAGGCGGATCCCCCGCAGCTGTTGGTGTCCGGGCTGACCGGCCCGGGCATCGGCCCGATCGACCTCGCCGTGCGGCCGGGCGAGATCGTGGGCCTCTACGGCCTGATCGGCTCCGGCCGCACCCGGACCCTGGAGATGCTCTTCGGGCGTCGTCCCCGCCAGGGCGTCATCTCCGTCGGCGGGCGCACCGTGGGCCGGTCCTCCCCCCGCGCCGCGCTCGCCGCGGGGCTGGCGCTGGTGCCGGGCGACCGTGCCCGCCAGGGACTGTTCGCGCCGCTCTCGGCGCTCGACAACGCGCTGCTGCCCGCCCAGGGCACGCTCTCCCGCTTCGGGCTGCGCCGCCGCCGCGCCGAGCGGGCGGCGTTCGAGAAGATGGCCGCCGGCCTCGCCGTCCACCCGTCGACGCCCGACGCCCCGGCCCGGGCGTTCTCCGGCGGCAACCAGCAGAAGCTGCTGCTCGGCCGCTGGGTCAACGGGATCCTCCCGACCACGGTGCTGCTGCTCGACGAGCCGACGCAGGGGGTCGACGTCCGCGCCCGGCACGAGATCTACCGGGTGGTGCGCACGATCGCCGCAGAGCGTCGTACCGCCGTGCTCTTCGCCTCCACCGACCCCGAGGAGATCGTGGCCCTCGCCGACCGGGCGCTGGTCATGCAGGAGGGCCGCCTCGTCGCGGAGCTCTCCGGCGACGCCCTCGACGAGGACGCCCTCCTCCACGCGGTCCACCAGTCCGAGTCCGACCTCCAGGAGTACCTGTCATGAGCGCACCCGCATCCCTGCGCCAGCTCGCCCGCTATCCGCTGATCCCCGTCATCATCGCGATGGCGATCGGCTTCGAGCTGGCGACCGGCAGCTTCGTCGGCAGCCAGAACCTGCTCGGCATCGCCACCGACAGCGCCACCCTGGCGATCGTCGCGGTCCCGGCGGCGCTGCTCGTCATCAGCGGCTACCTCGACCTGTCGGTCGGCTCGACGTACGCGCTGGGGGCCGTGGCTGCCGGCTGGTTCGCCTCCGCGCACGGCGGCGGCCTGCTCAGCTGCGTCGTGCTCGCCCTGCTCGCCGGCCTGGCCGTCGGCGCGATCAACGGCTTCCTGTGCTGCGTGGTCGGGCTGTCGCCGTTCATCGTCACGCTCGGCACGCTGACCGCGGTGCGCGGCATCGCGCAGCAGCTCGCCCCGCTGCCCCTGACCGGCTTCGGCGACGGCTTCGCCTGGCTGGGCGGGGCGAAGATCGCGGGCCTGCCGTCGCCGGTGGCGATCGCGCTGCTCGTCGTCGTGGTCGCCGGCGCGATCCTGACGCTGACGCCCGTGGGCCGGCACATCTACGCGATCGGCGTCTCGCGCGAGGCGGCGTACCTCTCCGGCGTGCGCGTGCGGACCGTGCCCTTCGCGCTCTTCCTCGGGACCGGCGCGCTGGCCGCGCTCGCCGGCGCGATCAAGGCGTCGGTGCTCGGCGCCGTCCAGTCCGGTACGGCGGGCCTCGGCTTCGAGCTCGCCGTCCTCACCGCGGTGCTGGTCGGCGGCGTCTCGCTGGCCGGCGGCTCGGGCACGCTGCTCGGCGTGGTGCTGGGCGTGGCCTTCCTCGGCATCCTGCAGAACGGCCTGACCCTGGTCGGCGTGCCGACCTTCTGGCAGCAGGTCGCCCAGGGTCTGGCGCTCGTCGTCGCCGCGGGTCTCGCCTACCTGGCCCCGCGGCTGGAGGCACTGGCCGCCGTACGACCCCAGGCGAGCAGGGTCAGCGCGAGCGCGGCGGAGAGCAGGCCGGCGTCGCGCAGCGCGATGTCGTAGTAGCGCCCCGTGCTGACCAGGTCGACGATGATGCCGGCGAGCCAGACGGCGACGAGCGGCCCGCCGTACCGCGGGGCGACGGCGACCACGACGCCGGCGACGACCTCGATCACGCCGACGGCCAGCATCGCCTGGTGGGCATCACCGGGGACGAGGTCGTTGATCCAGGGGGCGAGGTAGCGCTCCCAGTGGGTGAGGATCTCGGCGAACTTGTCGACGCCGAACGCGATCGGGGCGACGGTGAAGACGGAGCGGAGCAGCAGGAAGGCGCCGTCCGCCCCGACGAGCGAGTGCGCGGCGGGCGGTGCGACGGGGTGGGAGTCGGTGGTCATGACAGGTCCTTTCTCTAAAACGTGTCGTCTTCCCATTTAGAATCTCTCCCGCCTCTTGTGTCAAGAGAATCCTGTTTTAGAATCGCCTCGTGGACCCCGACACCGTCGCCGTCGCGACCGCCCTCGGCGCACTCGCCGACGACACCCGCCGCGCGCTCTACGCCTATGTCGCGGGCCGGCCCGACGCGGTCGGCCGCGACGAGGCGGCGAGCGCGCTCGGGCTCGCGAAGCACACGGTGAGCTTCCACCTCGACCGGCTCGCCGCCGAGGGACTGCTCGAGGTGGAGTTCCGCCGACTCAGCGGCCGGTCGGGGCCGGGCGCGGGGCGGCCCAGCAAGCTCTACCGGCGCGCGGCGCGCGAGTTCGCGCTGACCCTCCCGCCGCGGCGCTACGACCTGGTCGGCGACATCCTCGCCGCCGCGGTCGGCCGGGCCGGCGCGGGCGACGACCTCGACACGGCACTCGCCTCCTGCGCCGCCGCCGAGGGCCGCTCCGTCGCGGCCGAGGCGGGCGGTCTCCCCGACGGCGCCGGGCTGCCCGAGCTCGCCGCCGTCCTGGCCAGCCAGGGCTACGAGCCGAGCGTCGAGGCGAGCACCCAGGGAAGCACCCAGGGAAGCACCCAGGGAAGCACCGTCGTCCTGGCCAACTGCCCGTTCGACGCGCTCGCCCAGAAGCACACGGCCGTCGTCTGCGGCCTCAACGTCTCCTTCGTGCAGGGCGTCGCCGACGGACTCGGCTGCGCCGGCCTGACCGCGCACCTCGAGCCGGACGCCGTCCGGTGCTGCGTGACCGTGCGCGAGGATGGACAGCCCTCCCCGACCGGAGAATGATCGGGCCGTGGCCATGTTCGAGGTCTCGTCCGACGCCTACATCCGGTTCATGGGGACCTTCTCCGGCCCCCTCGCCCGGCTGTTCGCCGATGTCGGCCTGGCCGGCGTCGACGAGACGCTGCCGGTGGTCGACGTCGGCTGCGGCCCCGGCATGCTCACCTCCGAGCTGGTACGACGACGCGGCGCGTCCCGCGTCGCGGCGATCGACCCGGTCGAGACGTTCGTGGCCGCGACCGCGGCGGCCAACCCGGGCGCCGACGTACGTGCGGGGTCGGCGGAGTCCCTCCCCTTCGCCGACGCCGCCTTCGGCGCCGCGCTCTCCCAGCTGGTCGTGAACTTCATGAGCGATCCCCTCGCCGGCATCCGCGAGATGCGCCGGGTCACCCGCCCCGGCGGCCGGGTCAGCGCCTGCGTCTGGGACCACGGGGGTGGCCGCGGCCCGCTCTCGCCGGTGTGGACCGCCGCCGCGGCCGTCGACGCCGCCGCGTCCGGCGAGGGCTCCCTGGTCGGCGCCAACGCCGGCGACCTCGTCGACCTGCTCGAGTCCGCCGGCCTGCGCCAGGTGACCGAGACCGAGCTGACCGTGCACATCCCGTTCGCCAGCTTCGACGACTGGTGGGAGCCCTACACGCTCGGCGTCGGCCCGGTCGGCGTCTATGTCGCCGGCCTCGACGACGCCGTACGCGAGCGGCTCGTCGGCGTCCTGCACGCCGACCTCGGCGACGGGCCGTTCACCATCCACGGCACCGCCTGGACGGCCACGGGTGTCGTCTGAGGCTCGCGCCGCGCTCGACCGCTGGATCGCGTCGGGCGGCCACTGGGAGGTCGTCGGCGAGCGTGGCGACGTGGTCACCGTGGCGCTGCTGACCTGCGACGGCGGCCAGGAGATGGACCGCGTGACCCTGGAGGCCTCCGCCCTGCCGGGAACGCCGAAGGGGCCCGATCCCGCAGGATCAGGCCCCTTCGACGAGCGGTGAGCGTCAGCCCAGGTCGACGATGGCGGCGACCGGGCCGCCACCCTCCGGACCCTGGTGCGCGGCCGACACCGACACGAACACGGCCGGGTCGCCGGTGACCGCGGCGGTCACGCCGCCGACGCACGACTTGATCTGGCGGTGCCAGTGCACGTCGGAGTCGTCGAGCATCGCGTTGCGACGGCCGCGGACGGTGCCGTCCTGCGACGCCTCGCACTTGAGGAAGACGTTGACGAGACGGCCGTCGAGGTCGGCGGTGCGGGGGCGCTCGGGCAGGTCGAGTCCGGCGGAGCGGATGGCCTCCCAGATGCCGTCCTGGTCGAGCGCGTCCTTCATGACCGAGTGGCCGATCCGGTAGCGGCCGCCGACGCCGGTGGCGTTGCCGACGACAACGATCTGCGCCTGGTCGAGCTCGACGCCCGAGGAGCAGGAGGCGACGGACGAGAACAGGTCGCGGTTCTTCATGACGTCGGCGTCGGAGGGCATCTCGATCTCGCCGAGGGCGACCGCGATGCCGAGGCCGGTGACGCCGTTGGAGAGGTCCATCGACTCGTGGGTGTGCTCGGTCCAGACCTTCTTGCCACGGCTGTGCGCGTCGCGGATGGTGTGGATGGTGAGCAGCGGGGTCTTGGTCTGCACGTAGTGGACGTCGGCGACGTCGGTGATGCCCGCGCGCTCCATGGCGACCTTCACACCGGCGGCGACCTTCTCGATCATCGCGACGTAGCCGATCTCCTCGGGCAGGATCGGCTCGCTCATCGCGAAGCCGACGGTGAGGCGCTGCTCGTCGCGGCTCGGGTCGTCCTCGGCGACGTCGACCGTGGCGAAGATCGTGGCGTGGGGGCTGATCACGCCGTCGGTGCCGCCGGACCACACGATCGGGACCTGCTTGACCTGGTCCACGGGCGCGCCCTTGTCGATCAGCACCTCGCGGAAGGCGCGGTCGGCGATGATCCGGGTGTAGTCGTTGACGCCGCCGTTCCCCTCGGTCTTGCCGATGATCGCGATCACGCGGTCGGCCTTGAAGACGCCCTCGTCGATCAGCTTGGCCAGCTCGGAGGCGTCCGCGACGGAGTGGATCGGAACCTTGCGTACCTCGATGGCAGCGGGCATGGTCAGGCTTCCTTTCGGTTGGGAGTGACGATCGTTCCGGCGCGGCCGGAGGCGGCAGCGACGATGCTGCTGAGATCGGTGATGACACCGAGGCGACCGGACTGCTCGACGAAGCGGCAGATCGCGTCGACCTTCGGGCCCATCGACCCTCCGGCGAAGTGCCCGGCCGACGCATACGAGCGCATCTCGTCCAGGGTGACCTCGCCGATGTCCTGGGCGTCGGGGGTCCCGAAGCCGAGGACGGCGTGCGCCACGTCGGTGGCGATCACGAGCATGTCGACCTCGACGGCGCGCGCGAGCAGGGCGGCGCCGAGGTCCTTGTCGATGACGGCCTCGATGCCGGCGAGGGTGCCGTCCTCGCGCCGTACGGTCGGGATGCCGCCGCCGCCGTTGGCGATGACGACGTACCCGGCGTCGACGAGGGCGACGGCCGCGGGGGCGTCGAGGACCTCGAGCGGCTCCGGGGAGGCGACGACACGACGCCAGCCGCGCTCGCCGCGGTCCTCCCAGGTCTCGCCGTGGTCGATCATCTTCTTCGCCTCGTCGGCCGACAGGTAGCGGCCGACCGGCTTGGTGGGGGCGGCGAACGCGGGGTCGTCGGCGTCGACGCGGGTGCGGGTCACCAGCGCCGCCGTCGGGCGGGCGATGCCACGGGCGGCGAGTGCGCCGTCGAGGGCGTTCATCAAGATGTCGCCGAGGGTGCCCTGGGTCTGGGCGCCGCACCAGTCGAGCGGGACCGGCGGGACGACGTGGGCAGCGAGCTCGTTCTTGACCAGGAGGTTGCCGACCTGGGGTCCGTTGCCGTGGGTGATCAGGACCTCGACGCCCTCGGCGACGAGGTCCGCGACCGCGTCCATGGCCTGCGTGGCGGCGGCGATCTGGTCTTCCGGACGGGCCTTGCCGTCGGGGGACGTCATCGCGTTGCCGCCGAGCGCCAACAGGATTCTCATGAGAGCGAACCTAGTGAGCCGGATCACCCCCGTTCATCGTCGGTTTCAGCCAACTCCGGAGCAGAACCCTGGCAACACCTGCCAGCCGTCGTCAGCCTATGAGAATGTGCGGGCCAGGACGTCGGCGACCGTTGCCGGTGCGCGGCCGATCAGGGCCGCCAGGGGCACGCCCCCGGTCGGCAGACCGTGGTCGTCGTAGTAGTCGAACATCGCCCGCAGCCAGGGGTGCACGTCGGCCTCCGCCTCGACCCGGCGGGCGGTGAGTCCGGCCGCCGCGGCGATGTCGGCGACGGTGACGAGCGCCGGTCCCCCGAGCTCGTACGTCGCCCCCACGTGCCCCGGCGTGGTCAGCACGGCGGCGGTGGCCGCAGCGACGTCGAGCAGGTCGACCATCCCGAACGGCCGGTCGACGGCATAGGGCACCTCGAGCACACCGGAGGCGTCCGCGGCCGCCCGCAGCGCCGGCACCAGGTTCTGCACGTAGGCGCACGGCTGGAGGATCGTCCAGTCCAGGCCGGAGCGGCGGACCAGGTCCTCCGAGACGGCCTTGCCGAGATGGTGCGGCATCGCCGGGACGTACGGCGAGGCCACCGAGTGGTAGACGACCCGGCCCACGCCGGCCTCCCCCGCGGCGGCGAGGGCGTCGGCGACGTAGGCGGGCTCGTCGGGGAGCAGGTTCGGCGCGATGACGTGGACGGCGTCAGCGCCGTCCAGCGCCGCCGGCAGGTCGTCGAACGCGGCCCGGCCCAGGGGGCGTGTCGCCACGCCCGCCTGGGCCAGAGCCGCACCGACGGCGCGGCCGGTCTTGCCGGATCCCCCGAGGATCGCGACCTTCACAGCTCGCTCCTCAGCGGATGTCCACCGCGGCGGCGGCAGCGCCACCGGCGAGGACCCCGTAGCCGGGGCCGCGGTCGAAGAAGGCGTCGTCCTCGGCCGGGACCGGGCGGGTCGCCCGCTCGGCCTCGGTGGCGGCGGCGTCGTGTCCGAGGCTGTCGTCGTCGAGCGAGCCGGTGAGCACCACGCCGTAGTCGGCGAGCGCGGCCTCCGCAGAGACCTTGCGCCACACGACGTCGCGGACGACGAGCGCCGGGTCGCGCTCGAGCGGGTTGCCCCAGCCGCCACCGCCGGTGGTGCGGATCCGGATCGTCTCTCCGGCCTGCACGGGCTCGGCGTCGGCGAGGGCGTCGACCTCTCGCTCGTTGGGGCCGCCCGGGTCGATGGTGACCTGGAACGGCTTGCCCGCCTTGCCGCCCTTCACGCCCCAGCAGGCGAGGATGGAGCGGTCGGCGATGGACATGAAGTTGGCGTCCTTGAGCATCCGGATGTGCTTCTCGTAGCCCAGGCCGCCGCGGAACTTGCCGGCGCCGCCGGAGTCCTTGGCCAGGCCGAGCGACTCGACCACGAACGGGAAGCGCGACTCGGTGAACTCCGTGGGGAGGTTCCGCGAGTCCGGGACGACGTGGATGGTGTCCTCGCCGTCGGCGTAGTAGCGGCCGCCGGAGCCGCCGCCGAGCACCTCGCGCATCAGGTACGAGCGGCCCTCGAGGTCCTCGCCGTAGACGCCGGTGTAGCGGATCGTCTCCTGGTCGGCGGGCATCTTGCCGTCGACGGCCTTCGCGATGACGCCGGCCAGGACGCCGAGCAGGCGCAGGATCACGAACGTACGGGCGTTCGTGGGCGCCGGGAAGACCGGCGTGAGCAGCGTGCCCGGCGGCGGGAAGCGCATGTCGATGAGCGGGACGACGCCCTCGTTGACGTCGAGCTCGGCCATCCGCTCCGGGGTGTCGGCGAGGTTGCGGAGGATCGGCGCCAGCCACTTCTTGAGGAAGACGCCGTCGGAGTAGTCGCCGCAGTGGTTGATCGGGCCCTTGGCCTGCGGGCTGGTGCCGGCGAAGTCAAGGACGAGGCGCTCGCCTTCGGGGTCGTCGGCGGCCGTGCGGGTGAGGGTGATCCGCTGCGTGTGCAGCTTGGGGTCGTCGACGCCGTCGTGCTCGGCGTAGTCCTCCCAGGTCCAGGTGCCGACCGGGATCTTGGAGAGGATCTCGCGCCGGTAGGTCTGGGTGGAGCGGTCGATGACCGCGTCGAAGCAGGACTCGACGGTCTCGATTCCGTAGCGGTCGAACAGCTCGCCCAGGCGACGCGCGCCCATCAGGCAGGCCGAGCACTCGGCGTCGAGGTCGGCGGCGAGCGACTCGGGCATCCGCGAGTTGCGGGTCATGATCGTCAGCGCCGAGCGGTTGGGGACGCCGGCGTCCCACAGCTTGATCGGGGGAACCGCGAGGCCCTCCTCGAACACGCTGGTCGCGTGCGACGGCATCGAGCCGGGCACCGCACCACCGATGTCGTCGTGGTGGCCGAACGCCTGGATGAAGGCGACGACGCGGCGCTCCCCCTCCGGCCCGGCGAAGACCGGGACGGTGACGCACAGGTCGGGGAGATGGCCGATGCCACCCTCGGAGAGGTAGACGTCGTTGTGGAAGAAGACGTCGCCCTCCTTCATCTCCTCGATCGGGAAGTCGCGGGCGACCGGGTGCACGAGCGCGGAGTACGAGCGACCGGTGAGCTTGCGCAGCAGCCGGTCGTGGATGCCCGCGCGGAAGTCGTGCGCGTCGCGGATCATCGGGCTGCGGCTCGTGCGGGCGATCGCGGTCTCGACCTCGTGCTCGACGGCGGCGAGCGAGCCCTGGACGATCTCGACCAGGACCGGGTCGGCGCTGCGGCCGGCGTCGCCGGTCAGGGTGCCGAACGGGAACTGGGTGGGCGCGCGACGCGAGCCGGTGTCACCGGTGTCCCCGGTGTCCCCGGTGTCGTGCGGGGTGGGCGCTCCAGGGTTCTGGACCGCGGCGGTCTGGCAGCTCAGGCACATGTCAGTTTCCCTCCGAGCGCGTCACGATGACGTTCGCGTAGTCGTCGATGCGAGCGGTGAAGCCCGGGTGGATCGGCACGGTCGAGCCGAACTCCTCGATGATCACCGGGCCGGTGAGCACCTGGCCGGCGGGCAGGTCGGTGCGCCAGAAGACCGGCGTCTCGACGTACCCGGCGTCGGCGTCGAAGCAGACCGAGCGGGTGCCGGTGGGCTGCGGCGCGGCCTTCGCGTCGTCGGCCCGCAGGATCTCGGGGCGCTTGATCGGGCCGACGCCCGACACCCGGAGGTTGACGACCTCGACCTGCTGGGTCGGGTCGCCGGAGAAGTCGTAGCCGTAGAGCACACGGTGCTCGGCGTGGAACCGGTCGGCGACGGTCGCGAGCGACTCGTCGGTGATCGGCCCGTCCGGGACGCCGACGCGGACCTCGAAGGCCTGGCCGAAGTAGCGGACGTCGGCGGTGCGCACGAACACGTGCTCGGCGGGCGCGAAGCCCTCCTTGGCCAGGGCGGTCGCGGCGCGCTCGGTGAGGACGTCGTACTCGTGCTGGAGCGCGGCGACGTCGAGGTTCTCCTGCAGCGCCACGTGGGTCTGCACGTAGTCGTTCTTGACGTCGACGGTGAGCAGGCCGAACGCCGAGACGTTGCCGGGGTTGGGTGGGACCAGGACCGTCGGGATGCCGAGGATGTCCATGAGCCGGCACAGCAGCAGCGAGCCGGAGCCGCCGAAGGTGGTCAGCGTGAAGTCACGGACGTCGAGGCCGCGCTTGACGGTGACCTGACGCAGTGCGTTGGCCTGGTTCCACGCGGAGATCTCGAGGATGCCCGTCGCGCACGCTTCGGCGGTGATGCCGAGCTTGCCGGCCAGCTGCTGGATCGCGGCCGTCGCGGCGTCGACGTCGAGCGGGATCTCGCCACCGAGCAGGTGGGGAGGGATCCGGCCGAGGAAGACGTGCGCGTCGGTGATCGTGACCTCGGAGCCGCCCTTGCGGTAGCAGATCGGGCCCGGGTCGGCGCCGGCCGAGTGGGGGCCGACCTTGAGCGTGCCCTCGGGCGAGAGCCACGCGATCGAGCCGCCGCCCGCGCCGACGGTGACGACGTCGATCATCGGGATCTTGGACGGGTAGACGCCCACGCTGCCCTCGGTGGTCAGCGTCGGCTCGCCGTCGATGACGACGGAGACGTCGGTCGACGTACCACCGCCGTCGGAGGTGAGGACCTTGTCGAAGCCCGCGACCTTCGCGATCAGCGCGGCGCCGAGCGCGCCGGCCGCCGGGCCGGACAGGACCGTCGTGATCGGCTGGTGCACGACCTCGTCGGCCGACAGGACGCCGCCGTTGGACTTCATCACGTAGAACGGAACCGCACGGGGGGCTCCGCCCCCCGTGGACCCCCCGAACACCTCTACCGCACGGGGGGCTCCGCCCCCCGTGGACCCCCCGACCCCTTCGGCGGCTGCCGCCTGCTCGGCGAGGCGGTCCTTGATGTTGTTGACGTAGCGGGAGAGCTTGGGCTTGACGGCGGCATCGACGAGCGTGGTCATCGACCGCTCGTACTCGCGGTACTCGCGCAGCACCTCGCTGGAGATCGAGACGACGGCGTCCGGGTGCTCCTCGGCGAGGATCTCGCGCATCCGCTCCTCGTGCGCCGGGTTGGCGTAGGCGTGCAGGAAGCAGACGCCGAGCGTGTCGATGCCCTTGTTCTTGAACCAGCGCGCGACCGCGCGGGCGCCGTCCTCGTCGAAGGGACGGATCTCGGCACCGGTGAAGTCGAGCCGGCCGCCGACGCCCTTGACCAGGTCGCGAGGCACGATGCGGTCGGGCTTCACCCAGAAGTACGAGTTGCCGTAGCCGTCGGGCACGGACTGGCGGGCGATCTCGAGCATCGCCTCGTAGCCCTCGGTGGTGATGAAGCCGAGCGCGTCGACCTTGCCCTCGAGGAGCTGGTTGGTCGCGACCGTCGTCCCGTGGCTGACGGCGACCACGTCGGCGAACTCCGCCCCCGCGATCCCCAGCACCTTGTCGATGCCCGCCAGGAACCCGTCGGCCGGGTTCGCCGGCGTGCTCGGGGTCTTGGTGGTGACCACCGCGCCGCTGTCCTCGTCGAAGGCCACGACGTCGGTGAACGTGCCTCCGGTGTCGATGCCGATTCTGATCCGCCTCGCTGTCATGGGTCTCATTCAAGTGACCCACGTCGCCGGAGACGACGGCATCTTCTGCCGAGGGGTGGGGCGATCGTCGGCAGATGTTGCCGAGCGGTCGTGGCGGGCGCTCCGACGCCCGCCAGCGCGCGGCGGGCCCGGTATGTAACTCGGTGTCCATGCATCCACCAGGGGGTCGTTACCGGTCATCACACCGTGGTAGATGACGAAACACTGTGGTGGACGTCGAACACCGTGGTGGACGACGAAGCGCCGTGGTGGATGACCGAACACCGAGTTACTGCCGGCGGGAGACCGACCGCGGCGCGCGTCAGAGCGGGCGCCACCGGTGGCGCGGCCGGCGCGAGCGCTGCCGCGCAGGTAGCTCGGTGTTCGTGCATCCACCAGGGGGTCGTTACCGGTCATCACACCGTGGTGGACGACCGAACACCGAGTTACTGCTGGAGCCGACCCGACGGCGAGCGCAGCGGGCGGCCGCGTCAGCGACGGCGCGAGCGCATCGAGTGCCGGCTACCGCGCGGCCGCCCGACCAACCCCGCCGCACCGATCCCGCACAACACCAGCCCACCGACAGCAGAGTCGTGTGCCCCAGAACCCGCCCACAGGCGTTCTCAGGCACACGACCCACCCGCGAAGCAGCACGGCCGCCCCGGAAGACCAGCCACGCGCGAGACCCAGCTCAGGAACGCAGCGCCTCGAACGCCGCCGCCACCTGCAGCAGCTGAAGGTCCGCCCCGTGCCGAGCAACCAGCTGCACCCCCACCGGCAGCCCCGCAGCAGTCGACCCGAAGGGCACCGAGATCGCCGGGCATCCCGTCACGGTGATGAAGTACGCCGACCGCATCCAGTCCAGGTACGTCGCCATCGGCTTGCCGTTGATCTCGGTGGGGAACTCCTGCGTCGCCGGGAACGGCGGCACCTGCGACACCGGCAGCACGAGCACGTCGTACGACGCGAAGAACGAGCGCATCGTCTCCGACAGCGCCGTCCGCTGGGTGTAGGCCCGGGCCACGTCGGCGCCGGTCAGCGACTCCCCTGCCCGGATGTTGTCGGCGAGCGACGGCTTGAACTCGTCGGGATGGGCGGCGAGCAGCTTGCCGAGCTTGGCCTGGAAGTGCCAGGCGCGCAGCGTCCGGAAGGTGTCCTCGGCGAGGCCGAGGTCGGGATGCGCGCCGGAGACGGTGGCGCCCGCGGCGGCCAGCGCGCGGCCGGCGTCCTCGACGACGGCGGCGACCTCGTGGTCGACCTCGAGCGCGCCGCCCAGGTCGACGCTCAGCGCCACCCGCAGGCCGGCGAGCGACGCCGGCGCCGGGTCGGCGAACACGGCGCCCGGGTCGCCCAGCGCCTGCGGCGCGCGCGGGTCGGGGCCTGCCATGACCGAGAGCAGGAGCGCCAGATCGCCGACGTTGCGGGCCATCGGGCCGCCGACGGACGTCGTCTCCCACTGGTTGTAGAGCGGCCACTCCGGCACCCGACCGAGGCTGGGCCGCATGCCCACGACGCCGCAGAAGGACGCCGGGTTGCGCAGCGAGCCGCCCATGTCGGAGCCGTCGGCGAGGGGGACCATGCCGGCCGCCAGCGCGCACGCCGCTCCCCCGCTCGAGCCGCCCGCGGAGCGGGTCGGGTCGACCGGGTTGAGGGTGGTGCCGAAGACCTTGTTGAAGGTGTGCGACCCGGCCGCGAACTCCGGCACATTGGTCTTGCCGATCGTGAAGGCGCCGGCCGCGCGCACCCGCTCGACGATCAGCTCGTCGCGCTCGGGCACGTTCGAGGCCATCACCGTCGAGCCGTACGTCGTGCGCCATCCGCCGACCGCGTGCGTGTCCTTGAACGCGAAGGGGAGCCCGTGCAGCGGCCCCACCTCCGCCCCGGAGGCGAGCGCCTCGTCGGCGGCAGCGGCGCCGGCGCGGGCGCGGTCCTCGTCGAGCGAGACGATCGCGTTGAGCTCGGGGTTGCGCTCGGCGATCCGGTCGAGGTGCAGGTCGAGGAGCTCGCGGGCCGAGATCTCCTTGCCCCGTACGGCGGCCGCCTGCTCGCGCGCGGTCGAGTCGACCGACAGCGCCCCCGTCGTCCCGGTCATCGCCGACGGCCCAGCAGCCCGCCCACGATGACGCCGGCGAGGACGAGACCGCCGCCGACCGCGACGCCCATGAGGAACGACTCGCCACCGACCGCGGGGACCGCGCTCGCCTTGGGAGCGGCTGCGTAGACCGGGGCCTCGCCGGGGGCGGACGGCTCGACGGCGGTGACCGCCTCGGCCGGGAGGCCGTTGGCGAGGACCTTCTCGACGTTGCCGAAGAACTCGGCTGCCATCCGGCGCGAGACGCTGGTCAGCATCCGCTGGCCGACACCGCCGATCATTCCGCCGACGACCGCGTCGGCGTCGTAGGACAGCACCGTCTGGCCGCCCTGGTCGGCGAAGGTCACCAGCACCGTCGCGTCGATGGTGCCCGGCGCGCCGGCGCCCTTGAGCTTCATGGTCAGGCCGTCGCCCTTGCGGAGGTCCTCGAGCACGCAGGATCCGCTGTAGGTGCCGCGGATCGCCGCGACGCCGGCGCTGACCGTCATCGCGTAGGCGTTGTCACCGGTCGCCTCGAGCTTCTCGCAGCCCGGGATCGTCGCGACGAGCACACGCGGGTCGAGGATCGCGTCCCAGACCTTGTCGACGGGCGCGGCGATGGTGTTCTGACCGTTGATCTTCACTTCGACTCCTGGTGGGCCAGCCGCAGCGCGAAGAGCTGCGACGGCGAGATCGGCATGGCGGTGATGGGCAGCCGCTCGGCGTCCTCGATGGCGGCGGCGAAGGCAGCGGACCCGGGGATCACGCCGGCCTCGCCCGCGCCCTTGATGCCGAGCGGGTTGAGCGGAGACGGGGTCTCCAGGTGGTCGATGTCGATGTGCTCGGGGACCTCGGTGACATAGGGCATCAGGAAGTCCATGAACGACGCGTTGAGCAGCTGGCCGGACTCGTCGTAGGCCATCCGCTCGTAGAGCGCGCCGCCGACACCCTGCGCGACGCCGCCGTGGATCTGCCCCTCGACGATCATCGGGTTGATCAGGTGGCCGCAGTCGTGGACGACGGCGTACTTGAGGATCCGGATCTCGGCAGTCTCGACGTCGGTCTCGACGATCACGGCGTGCATGCCGGAGGCGAAGGTCGAGCGCGGCGGCGAGTAGAAGTCCTTGCCCTCGAGGCCCGGCTCGTCGTCCTCGGCGACCGGCGGCTTGCCGGGGTCGCCGACGCTGAACTGCGTAGCGGCCTTGGACGCCTCGTCGAAGGCGTAGCGCAGCGGGTTGGAGAGGACGGCGACCGTCCCGAGCGGGATCGAGCTGTCGGTGCCCTTGACGCTGACGACGCCGTCGACGATCTCGAGGTCGTCGACGTCGGCCTCGAGCGCGTCGGCCGCGATCCGCAGCGCCTTCTCCTTCGCGCGCTTGGCGGCGAGGTGGATGGCGGAGCCGCTCATCACGGCAGCGCGGGAGGCGAAGGTGCCGACGGCGTACGGCATCCGGCGGGTGTCGCCGGTGGTGATCTCGACGTCCTCGAAGCGCACGCCGAGCTCGTCGGCCACGATCTGCGCGAACGCGGTCTGGTGGCCCTGTCCCTGCGAGGTCAGGCCGGTGGCGACCTTGACCTTGCCGGAGGTCTCGATGTGCACGTGCGCGCCCTCGTAGGGGCCGACGCCGGTGCCCTCGACGTAGCAGGCGAGGCCGAGGCCGACCCGCTTGCCCTCGGCGGCCTTGGCCGCGCGGAAGTCCTCGAAGTGGTCCCAGTCGACCATCTCCTTGATCTTCTCGAGCATGGCCGGGTAGTCGCCGGAGTCGTACGTGAGCTCGCGACCGTCCTGGAAGATCAGGCCGTGGTCGTAGGGGAACTCGTCGGGCTGGATGAAGTTGACCGCCCGGACGTCGGCCCGGTCCTTGCCGAGCGCGGCCGCGATCGCGTCCATGGTCCGCTCCATCACGAAGCAGCCCTGCGGCCGGCCGGCGCCGCGGTACGGCGTCACGATCACGGTGTTCGTGTAGAGCGAGTCGAACTGCACGTGGTAGGCACCCGGCTTGTAGGGGCCGAGCAGCTGCGTCGAGGTGATGATCGGGACGATCAGCCCGTACGGCGTGTAGGCGCCGTGGTCGTGCCAGAAGCGTACGTCGAGCCCGAGCACCCGCCCGTCGTCGTCGAAGCCGACCTCGACGTGGTGCAGCTGGGCGCGCTCGTGGGCGGAGGAGATGAAGTGCTCGCGCCGGTCCTCGGTGAACTTCACGGCCCGGCCGAGCTTCTGCGCGGCGAGCGGCACGAGGAGCTCCTCGGGCCAGGGGTGCACGATCTTGACGCCGAAGCCGCCGCCCACGTCGGGCGTGATGACGTCGACCTGACCGAGGTCGAGGCCCAGCTTGGCCGCGACGGCGGCGCGGACGCCGGTGGAGGTCTGCGTGGAGGTCCACACCTGGAGCCGGTTCTGGTCGGGGTCCCAGCGCGCGACGGTGCCGCGGCCCTCCATCGGCATGCAGGCGCTGCGCTCGATCTCGAGGTCGAGCTCGAGGCGGTGCGGGGCGGACGCGATGGCCGCGGCGGCGTCGCCGTTGGACTGCTCCATCCGCGCGGCGACATTGCCGGGGACGTCGTCGTGCACGAGGCGCTCGGCCGCGCGCGCGGCCTCGATGCCGACGACGGCGGGCAGCAGCTCGTACTCGACGACGATCTGCGCGAGGGCGTCCTCGGCGAGGTAGCGGTCGTCGGCGACGACGAGCGCGATCGCCTCGCCGACGTAGTTGACCTCGTCCTTGGCCAGCGCGTACTGCGTGCGGCCGTGGGTCAGCGTGGGGTGCGGGATGAGCAGCGGCAGCGGCTCGGCCATCGCGCCCTCGAGGTCGTCGTAGGTCCACACGGCGTGCACGCCCTCGACGTCGAGGACGGCGTCGACGTCGATCGACAGGATCCGCGCGTGGGCGTGGGGGCTGCGCAGGACGGCCGTGTGGAGCGCGTCGGGTGCGACGTCGTCGACGTAGCGGCCGGCGCCCCGGACCAGGCGGTCGTCCTCGACCCGCTGGACCTTGGCGCCCATCATCTTGGTGGTCACAGGGCGTCACCGCCCTCGCGGGCGATCTCGGCGGCGCGGCACACGGCCTTGACGATGTTCTGGTAGCCCGTGCAGCGGCACAGGTTGCCGGCGACCATGTCGCGCGCCTCCTCCTCGGTGGGATCGGGGTTCTCGGCGATGCCGGCGGTGATCGTGGTGAGGAAGCCCGGGGTGCAGAAGCCGCACTGCAGGCCGTGGCACTCGCGGAACGCCTGCTGCACCGGGCCGAGCTCGCCGTCCGGCCGGGCCAGCCCTTCGACGGTGGTGATCTCGCTGCCGACCGCGGAGACCGCGAACATCAGGCAGCTGCGCGTCGGCTGGCCGTCGACGAGGACGGTGCACGCGCCGCAGACGCCGTGCTCGCAGCCGACGTGGGTGCCGGTCAGTCCGAGGTCGTGGCGCAGCGCGTCGGACAGCAGCCGCCGGGCGGGCACGGCCGCCTCGTGGTCGACGCCGTTGACGTTCAGCCGGATCTCGTGGATCTGCTCGGTGCTCACGCCTTCTCCTCGCGTGCGTTGTCGTAGGCCGCGGTGACGACCCGCGCAGTGAGCACCCGGGCGAGGTGCGCGCGGTAATCGGCCGTGGCGTGGATGTCGGTCTCCGGGTCGAGTACGGCGAGCGCGGCGTCGGCCGCGCGGGCCAGCGACGCGTCGCTGATCTTGCCGTCGAGCGCGTCGGTCAGGTCGACCACAGCGGGGATGTCGGAGACCGAGAGGTAGCCGGCCTTGGCCGAGACCACCCGGTCACCGTCGACGGTGACGACCGCTGCGACGCCGCACATGGCGTAGTCGCCGTGGCGGCGGGCGATCTCCTCGAAGGCCACGCCGGTGTGGGCGGCCAGCGCCGGGAAGTGCGCCTCGACCGCGATCTCGTCGTGGTGGAGGCTCGACTCGAGCGGGCCGACGTACAGGTCGGGGGCGGCGATGGTGCGCCGGCCCTCGGGGCCGACGACGTCGACCGAGCCGTCGAGCAGGCGGAGCACCATCGGCATCTCGGCCGCGGCGTCGGCGTGGACGAGCGAGCCGACCGTCGTACCGCGGTTGCGGATCGTCGCGTGGGCGACATTCGCCAGCGCCAGCGCGACGAGCGGCTGGACCTGCGCCACGCCGGGGTGGCGCAGGACCTGCGCGTGCCGGGCGAGGGCGCCGATCCGGACGCCGTCGGCGTCGGCACGGACGTGGTCGAGGTCGGGCAGGCCGTTGATGTCGACCAGGACCGCCGGGGCGGCCAGCCGCATCGAGAGCAGCGGGACCAGGCTCTGACCACCGGCGAGGACCTTGGCCTCGGGGTGCCCGGCCAGGGCCTGGAGGGCTTCCTCCAGGGACCCCGGCCGGACGTAGTCGAAGGGTGCGGGCTTCACAGCCTCTTCGTCACCTCACCCGCGCCGAGCTCGGCCTTCCGGCGGTTGACCGCGTGGAAGAACACGATGACGAGGATCGTGCCGAGGGCGATGCCGCCGAGCTCGAAGCTGTCGGAGAACTTCAGCGTGACGCCACCGATGCCGGCGATCAGGCCGGCGGCGAGGCCGACCATGTTGACCGGGTCGCCGAAGTCGACGTTGTTCTCGACCCAGATCTTCGCGCCGACGAGGCCGATCATGCCGTACAGGACGACGGTGATGCCGCCGAGGACGCCGCCCGGGGTGGCGTTGATGATCGCGCCGAACTTCGGGCACAGGCCCAGCAGGATCGCGACGATGCCGGCGACGTAGTAGGCCGCGGTCGAGTAGACCTTGGTGGCACCCATGACGCCGATGTTCTCGGCGTACGTCGTGGTCGGCGAGCCGCCGAAGAGGCTGGCGAACGCGGTCGCGGTGCCGTCGGCGGCGATGGCGCGGCCCATGTAGGGGTCGAGGTTGTCGCCGGTCATCTCGGCGACCGCCTTGACGTGGCCGGTGTTCTCGGCGATCAGGGCGATGACGCCGGGCAGCACGAGCAGGATGAAGGTCAGCGAGAAGCTGGGGCCGTGGACGACGGAGACGCCGTCGGCGAGCTTGCCGCTCGGGAAGCCGATCCAGTCGGCGGCCTTCACACCGGCCCACGACACGCGGTCGTGGTCGATGGCCTTGCCGCCGCTGGTGGGCAGCACGGAGTTGATCTGGCCGAAGATCTTGTCGGCGAGGACCGACAGGACGAAGCCGAAGATCAGGGCCAGGAAGACCGCGATCCGCGACCAGAAGCCGGGCAGCAGCACCGACGCGCAGACCATGAAGGCCGCCGTGGCCAGCGCGATCCACTGGTCCTGCGGCCAGTAGATGCCCGCGACGACCGGAGCCAGGTTGAAGCCGATCAGCATGACGACCGCGCCGGTGACGGCGGGCGGCAGGATCTTGTGGATCAGGCCCGCGCCGGCGAAGTGGACCAGGACGCCGACCGCGGCGAGCACCAGGCCCGCGACCAGGATCGCGCCGGTGACGTCGGAGGAGTCGGCGCCGGGGTGCGCCCGGATCGCCGCGACACCCGCGACGAAGGACGCGCTGGTGCCGAGATAGCTGGGCACGCGGTTGCTGCAGGCGATCAGGAACCCGATCGTGCAGATGCCCGAGAACATGATGGCCAGGTTGGGGTCGAGCCCCATGACCAGCGGGAACACGAAGGTCGCACCGAACATGGCGACCACGTGCTGTGCGCCGAGACCGATCGTCGGGAGCCATGGCAGGCGCTGGCGCGGTCCTACCGGCTGACCGGGAGCCGGGTTGACCAGCTCCCACGAGAACATCGACATGTGTTGTCCCTCTCCTTGTTCGGGCTGCCGCATTCGGCTGCATCAGGGCTCCCGAGAGGCACCAACCTATTGAGGCCCAGGTCACACCTCACTGGCCAGTTTCGCCAAAGGCGCGCCGAAGTGCTGTGAGAATTTGCTCAGCGAGTCGTCCCGGCGTGCCCGACGACCTCCAGCACCTTGAGCGCGACGGCGACGTCGAGCCGGAGGTTCTGGTCGGACGCGACCGGACCGAGCAGCCGCTCGAGCTTCCCGACCCGGTAGCGCATGGTGTTGTAGTGGAAGAACTGCGTCCGCGCGGCCTCGGCCACGTTGAAGTTGGTGTTGAGCAGCACCTGGAGGGTCTCGCGCAGGGTCGCGGCCTCCTCGGTGGGCTCGGCGAGCTCGCCGAGCACGTCGTCGGCGAACGCCCGCAGCTCGGCGGTGTCGGGCACCATCGCGATCAGCCGGTGCAGCCCGAGGTCGTCGAACCAGGTAGTCGTGCTCGGCCCCCGGAAGCGGCGGCCGACGTCGAGCGCGCGGCGGGCCTGCGTGTAGCTCTCGGGCAGCGCCGCGGCGCCGCAGGCGACCCGGCCGACGCCGACCGAGAAGGGACGGCGGCCGCCGCCCTTGTCGCCCGCGACGGCGGTGACCAGGCGTCGTACCTGCTCGTCCTGGGCGGGGACCACCGTCTCGTCGGCCGGCAGGACGGCGACCACCTCGGAGCCGAAGTCGGCGATCGGGATGGACTTGTCGACGGCGCCGGCGACCTGGCGCCAGGCGTTGGCGAAGCGGCTCTGCCACTGGCGCTGGTCCTCGACGGCGGGCTGGCCGCTGGGGTCGGGGTCGATCTGGGCGACGACGACGAGCATCGGCCCACCCAGCTCCCAGCCGAAGCCGGCGACGTGCTCGCGGACGAACGCCTCGGAGCCGGCGCGGCCCAGGAAGACGTCGCGCAGGAAGTCGCCGCGGTACTTGTTCTCGACGGCCGAGACGGCCTGCTCGCGGGTGATCGAGAGGGAGACCGCGGTCGCGGCGCGCTGCAGGGCGACCAGCTCGCGCTCGTTGAGCTCGCGCTCGACGACGGCGATCAGGTGGCCCAGCGCCTGGGTCGGGGTGGCGAGCGGGACCCGGTGGATGCGGGCGCCCGACACCGGCTGGTTCTCGCGGCCGAACCACTCCCCCAGCCACTCCACGCGCAGGCGCCCGGTGGCGTCGGTCAGGTCGGCGTCGGCGAGGCGGGCGCGGGTCTCCTCCGCGAGGTCGGCCGCGCGCTCGCGGCCGTCGGTGGTGGTGACGGCGACCTCCGCGTCGAGCACCTCGCCGATGGTGGCGACCAGGTCCTCGAGGTCGGCGCCCGCCAGCACGCGCTGGGCCAGGGACTCGGCCAGGTCCTCGACGTCCATGAAGCCATGTTGGGCCATGCGGTCGCCCGCGGCTCCTATCAACTCTTGCCCGACTTCGGCCCCGACCTTGGCAATGCTCACCATTCGATGCACGATACTCAGCCGTTAGCGTCCCACAAGTGCCGGATCCCTCGTCGTCCTCCCCGCTGCCCTCCGGGCGCGTCGCGGGAGCGGGCGGAACCGCGCTCCGGACCCTCCTCGACGGCCCCGCGGCCTCGGGGACGGTCGTCCACGCCGGGGCCCAGGCGGTCTACGCCGACCTCGGCGGACGGGTCGTCGGGGTCCTCGCCCGGGGCGCGGTGCACGTGCCGTGCGCCATCGCCACCACGCTGCCGTCGCTCCCGGAGATCACGGTCGGCGCGCCCGTCACGGCGGCCGGCGGCATGCTCACGGTGGGTGCGATGAGCGTCGGTGTCGACCGGCTCGTCGGCTTCGCGCTCCCGGCCCTCGACGCGGCCGCCACCGAGCGGCTGCGGGTACTCGACCCCGACCTGTCCCCCGCGCGCGACCAGCTGCCGGTGTCCGCCCTGGAGCGGCTCGCGGCGGGCGACCCCGACGCCGTACCCGCGCTGGTGGGGCGGGGCGACGGCCTCACCCCGGTCGGCGACGACGTCCTGGCGGGCTGGCTGGTGACCGCCCGCGCCACCGGCCGCGACCACGCGCCCGTCACCGCCGCGGTGCGCGCCCACCTACACCGCACGACCAGCCTCTCCGCCACGCTGCTGCTCCACGCGGCGGACGGCGAGGCGATCGCCCCGTTCCGCACCGCCGTCGCCTCGGGCGACGCGGACGCGGTGGCCGGCCTGCTGGCCGTCGGCCACACCTCGGGCGCCGGGATGCTCCTCGGCGCCACCCTCGCTCTCCTCCAGTCCCACTCCGAACCCCTTGAAGGGAGTCCTCGATGACCGTCGAGCACGTCGAGATCCGTCCCGGCGCGTACGCCGACAGCGTCGCCCTGCTCCAGGTGAGCCGCGACGTCGCGGCCACGCCCGGCGTCGCCGCCGCCCAGGTGGCGATGGCGACCGAGCTGAACGTGGAGGTGCTGCAGGGCATGGGGTTCACCCTGCCCACGGCCTCCCCCAACGACATGGTGGTCGCGCTCCGCCTCGACGACGAGGACGCACTGACCGCGGCCCTCGCCGCCGTCGACGCCGCGCTGGCGGCGGCCCGGAAGGGCTCCTCGGGCGGCGAGGTCGTGGCGCCGCCGCGCACCACGGCGTCCGCGCTGCGACGCGCCGGTGGCGGGCTGGCGCTGGTCTCGGTGCCGGGCGCGTCGGCGCTGGTCGAGGCGATGGACGCCCTCGACGCCGGCTCCGACGTGATGATCTTCAGTGACAACGTGCCGGTCGAGCAGGAGCTCGCGATGAAGCGGATCGCCCGCGACCGCGGCTTGCTCGTGATGGGCCCCGACTGCGGCACCGCGGTCGTCGGCGGCGTCGGCCTCGGCTTCGCCAACACCGTCACCCCGGGCCGGGTCGGCATCGTGGCAGCGTCCGGCACCGGCTGCCAGCAGATCCTCGCGCTGCTCGACGCCGCCGGCGTCGGCGTGGCGGCCGCGCTCGGCGTGGGCGGGCGCGACCTGTCCGCCGCGATCGGCGGCATCTCCACGGCGACCGCGCTGGAGCGCCTCGACGCCGACCCCTCGGTCGAGCACATCGTCGTCGTCTCGAAGCCCCCGGCGCCCGAGGTGGCCGCGGCGGTCGAGAAGTTCGCCGCCGACCTGTCCACGCCGGTGCGCTTCGCGCTGCTCGGCTCCGGCCAGCCGGACCTCACCACCCAGGTGGAGGCGCTGCTGGGCGACCTCGGCGTCGCGGTACCGGAGTGGCCGACGTGGGGCACCCCCGCGGTCGGCGTCGACGGCAGCGCGCTGCGCGGGCTCTTCGTCGGCGGCACGCTGTGCGACGAGGCGATGCTGCTCGCGGCCGCCGAGCTCGGCGACATCCGCAGCAACATCCCGCTCTCGCCGGAGCTCGAGCTCGACAGCTCGCTGCTCAGCCCCGGTCACCTGATGATCGACTTCGGCGACGACGGCCTCACCCGCGGCCGCGCGCACCCGATGATCGACCCGACCCTGCGCCTCGAGCACCTCACCAAGGTCGCCGCCGACCCCGAGACCGCGGTGATCCTGATGGACGTCGTCCTCGGTCACGGCGCGCAGGACGACCCGGCCGCCGACCTCGCGCCCGCCATCGCCGCGGCGCGCGCGGGGCGCGCCGTACCCGTGGTCGTCGCGTGCGTCGGCACCACGTCCGACCAGCAGGGCCTCGCCCGCCAGGCCGAGACGCTGGCCGCCGCCGGCGCCGAGGTCCACCTGTCCAACGCCGCAGCCACCCGCCGGGCGGTTGCTCTCGCCACCGGAGGCGCCCGATGAGCACGACGTCCCTGCCCAGCCAGTCCCCCGCCGCCGTCGCTGCGGTCGGCGCCGACATGTTCGCCGCCTCCGTCGAGGCGCAGGCCGTCCCGGTCGAGCGCGTCGACTGGAAGCCCCCGATGGACGGCACTGTCGACGACCTCGCCACCGTCGCCGCCGACCCGCTGCGCCGCGACGCCAACGCGCTCGCGGTCTCGCGGATGCTCGACGTCCAGGCGCTCGTCGTCGGCGTCGCGCCGGCGTCGGAGCTGCTCGGCCTGGAGCAGGGCCAGTTCCTGCACGCCGGCCCGCCGATCGAGTGGTCGCGCGCCTCGGGCCCGCTGCGCGGCGCGCTGATGGGCGCGGCCGCGTTCGAGGATCTCGTCGAGAACCCCGAGGACGCCGAGGCGCTCTTCGCGTCGGGGGCGAACGTCTCGCTGGAGCCCTGCCACCACCGCAGCGCCGTCGGCCCGATGGCGGGCGTGGTGTCGCCGTCCATGTGGATGTTCGTCCTGGAGGACCCGGCGACCGGTCGCCGTACCTACTGCTCGCTCAACGAGGGCCTCGGCAAGGTGCTGCGGTACGGCGCCTACTCGCCCGAGGTGCTCGAGCGGCTGCGCTGGATGCGCGACGTCCTCGGCCCACTGCTCGCCGAGGGGGTCGCCGCCGCCGAGCCGATGGACGCCACCGCGATCCTGGGCCAGATGCTGCAGATGGGCGACGAGGCCCACAACCGCAACCGCGCCGGCACCCTGATGATGCTGCGCGACCTGGCGCCCGCGCTGGTGCGCTCGTCGCGCTCGTCGGACGAGATCGCCGAGGCGTTCGCGTTCATGGGCGGCAACGACCACTTCTTCCTGAACATCGCGATGCCCGCCTGCAAGCTGGCCCTCGACGCCGCGCGCGACGTACCGGGCTCGACGATGGTGGTCGCGATGGCCCGCAACGGCACGGACTTCGGCATCCAGGTCTCCGGCACCGGTGACCAGTGGTTCACCGGCCCCGCCCAGCTCGCCGACGGCCTGTTCCTCGGCGACTACGGCCCCGACGACGCGAACCCGGACATCGGCGACTCCGCCATCACCGAGACCGCCGGCATCGGCGGCTTCGCGATGGCCGCCGCCCCCGCGATCGTCCGCTTCGTCGGCGGCACCGTCCCGGACGCCCTCGCCACCAGCCGGCGGATGCGGGAGATCACGATCACCGAGAACAACCGCTGGCCGATCCCGGTCCTCGACTTCGCGGGCGCCGCCACCGGCATCGACGTCACGTCCGTGTGCCGGACCGGCATCCTGCCGCAGATCAACACCGGCATGGCCGGCAAGGTCGCGGGCGTCGGCCAGGTCGGCGCCGGCCTGGTCACCCCGCCCGCGTCGATCTTCCCGGCGGCGCTGGCAGAGCTGGCGCGTCGTACCCGGGAGCGTGCGAGGGCCTGACCCACCATCGCCGACCCGGCAGAAACCAGCCCGCAAAATGC
>NZ_BAABAC010000043.1:25691-50010 GCF_039537225.1 Nocardioides ginsengisoli | reverse complement strand
ATTTTGCGGGCTGGTTTCTGCCGGGTCGGCTTCAGGCGAGGTAGACCTTCCGCAGCCGCGTCCGGATCTCCCACTCGGTCCGCTCCCCCTCGACCAGCCGCACCAGCGACCCGGGCCGGAGCTCCAGCACCTCGCCGTCGGCGAAGCGAACCGTCCCCTCCCCCTCGAGTACGACGAACACCTCGTCCGCCTCCACATCCCGCACCACGCCCGGCGTGATCTCCCAGATCCCCAGCTCGACGCCCCGGAAGGCCTCCAGCTCGACCACCCCGACCGTGGGCGTCCCGGCGACGACGTCCGTCGCCGGCTCGTGGGGCACCTCGACGCCCAGCGCGTCCACGATCCGCTCGCCCATCCGCTCGTCCGTCTCGTCGATCTCGTCCATCCGCTCCTCCATCGGTGCCTCCATCGATCGCACGACCCTCACCCCGCCAGTGCGCTGGCGAGATCCCGCTCCCCACCCCGCCGCAGTACGACGGCGACGAGCGCCAGCGCCCCCAGGGTGAGCAGCAGCATCAGCGTGGAGACGGCGGCCACCTCCGGGCGCGGCCCGGTCCGCAGCGTGCCGAACAGGTAGACCGGCCACGACGTAGAGCCCGGCAGCGCCACGAAGGACGACACCACCGTGTTGTCGAGGCTGAGCGTGAACGCCATCAGCGCGCCGGCCAGGATGCTCGGCTTCGCCATGGGCAGGGTGACCTGGCGGAAGCGGTTCCAGGGGGTGGCGTACAGGTCGGCGGCGGCCTCCTCGATCGCGGCGTCCATGCCGGCCATCCGGGCGCGGACCATGAACGTCACGGTCGCCAGCGCCACCGACGTGTGGACGACGACGAGGCGCACCAGTCCGTTGTTCAGCAGCGGCACGTGGCCGTCGGTGCCGAGCGTGACGAACCACGGCAGGATCGAGATCGCGTCGATGATCTCCGGCGTGACCAGGGTGATCGCGAGCAGGGCGGTCAGGCCGAGCGCCCACCGGCTCCTGACCCGCGCCAGGACGACGCCGCCCACCGTGCCCAGCGCCGTCGCCAGGACGGCGGCGAGCACGCCCGACAGCAGCGAGATCCGTACGGCGTCGCGGATGGTCGCGTTGTGGACCGCGTTGCGGTAGGCGTCGAACCCGAACCCGTGCCACGAGCCGAGCAGCCGCCCGTCGTTGAACGAGTAGATGACGATCACCACGATCGGCGCGAACAGGAACGCGAACACCGCGAGCCCGAGCAGCCAGAAGGCCACGCCCACCGGGTCCCGCCGCCGCCGTACGGCGGTGCCGACGACACCAGCAGCGCTCATGCCGCCACCCCTTCCGGCCCGGCTCCGTCGAGCGCGGAGACGTCAGGCTCGACGGCGTCGAGATCGATCCGCCGCCGGTACCGCACGAGTCCCCGCACCGCGAGGAACACCAGCCCGACGACCACCACCGTCGCGATGATGAAGCCCATCAGCACGAACGCCATCGCCGCGCCGAGCGCCCAGTTCTGCGCGCTCTCGAACTGCTGCGCGACCATCTGCCCGACCATGTTGCCGCGCGCCCCACCGAGCACGGACGGCGTGATGTAGTCGCCCATCAGCGGGATGAACACCAGCAGGCAGCCGGCGGCGAGGCCGGGCAGCGCGTCCGGGAGGGTGACCGAGAAGAAGGTCCGCCAGCGTCCGGCGCCGAGGTCGCGGGCGGCCTCGCGCTGGGCAGGATCGGTCCGCTCGAAGGCGACGTACAGCGGCAGGATCATCAGCGGCAGGTAGTTGTAGACCACGCCGAGCTGGACGGCGCCGCGGGTGTAGAGCACCGACAGCGGGCCGTCGATGAGCTGGAGCTGCTGCAGCACGTGCGACAGGAAGCCGTTCGGCGCGAGCACGATCTGCCAGCCGATGGTGCGCACCAGGAAGCTGGTCCAGTAGGGCACGAGCACCAGCGCGACGAGCAGGCCGCGGACCTTGGGGCTGGTGCGGACGGCCATCCAGTACGCGAAGGGCACCCCGATCAGCAGGCACAGCGCGGTGCCGACCCCGGCAATCTCGAGGGTGTTCCAGAAGGTGTGCAGGAAGGTGCCGGTGAGGGCCTCGCCGTACCGCCCGAGCGAGAGGTGCTCGTTCGACACCGGTGAGAACAGGCCGGGCTTGTCGCCGAAGCTGTACCAGGCGACCAGCCCCAGCGGGATGAACACGAAGAACAGCAGCCACGCCCACACCGGGAACGACGTCCACGAGCCACGCCCGCCGCCACGCCCGCCGCCACGCCCGCCGCCACGTCCGCTGCCACGTCCGCTCATGCGCCCGCCACCGCCTTCACCTCGTTGAGGATGTCGACCAGCGTCGCCTGCGCCTCGGTGAGGACGCCGGCGGTCAGCCGGTTCATCACCTCCGCGGGCGGGAAGACCAGGTCGACCATGTCGACGTCGCGCCGGACGGCGAGCTCCCGCTGCCCCTTCAGGCCGGTCGGATAGCCGTTGTAGTCCATGTCGCGGTAGCCGACCTCCGGCTCGAGCATGAAGTTGATCCATGCATGGGCGTTGTCGGGGTGCTGGCAGCCGGCGGCGATGGCCCAGGTGTCCATCCAGAGGTTCGCGGTCGGCGTCGGGTACACGAACCGCCAGTGCTCGTAGTCGCTCTCGCCGATGCCGAGCCGCGCGTCGCCGTTGTAGCACTGCATCAGCGCGAAGTCGCGCTGGACGATGTTCTGCGACGGGTCCGAGCTGAAGTTGCGGATCCGCTTCGCGAAGTCCTTCACCAGGAATCGCCGCGCCTCCGCGAGCACCGCGCGGTCGGTGGTGTTGAGGTCGTGCCCGTGCGAGGCCAGGTAGATCCCCGCCACCTCGAACGGGTCGTCGAGCACCGACACCGCGCCCTTCGCCTCGTCGCCGGCCGCTGCGACGAAGTCGGCCCACGAGGTCATCGGCCGCTTGATCCGCGCCCGGTCGTAGATGAAGCCGGTGGTGCCGATGGTCTTGGCGATCACGTAGCGGTTGTGCGGGTCCCAGGTGCGACTGTGCGCGTCGGCCTCGAGGTTCGCGAAGTTCGGGATCAGCGACAGGTCGAGCGGCGCGAGCATCCCGTTCGCGACCATCTGCGGCACATAGCTGCCGGTCGGGACGACGATGTCGTAGCCGCTCGTGCCGCGCGCGGTGCCGAGCTTGGCGATCATCTCCTCGTTGGACGCGAAGGCGTCCAGCTGCACGGTGTAGCCGTGCTCCTTGCCGAACCGCTTGATGTTCTCGGGGTCGTCGTAGTCGCCCCACGAGTAGATGTTGAGCCGGCTCTCCGGGCTGCCGTCGGGCGCCGCCGTCGGCGCATAGCTACGGCGTCCGCAGCCGGCGAGCGCGCCGACCCCGACGACGGTCGCTCCCCCGAGCAGGGCGCGCCGGCTCAGCCGCGGTACGGCGGCGCGCGGCGCGAGGACCCTCAACGCTGCGCCCCGGCGGGGAAGACGAGCACCGACTCGGGCGCCCACGAGCACCACACGTGGTCGCCCGCGCGGACGTCGGCGGCGTCGCGCAGCGGCGTGCGGGCGAAGATCTCCTGCCCGTCCGAGCCGATGACGACGTACTGGATCTCGCCGCCCAGGAAGGACGTCCCGGCCAGCCGGCCGGCGATCTTGTTCGTCGGCTGAGCGGGCTCGTCGGCGCTCACCCGGACCGCCTCGGCGCGCAGGGCGAGCCGCAGCCCGTCGCCCACGCCGTACGACGTGAGCGCCCCAGGCAGCGGCGAGAACCGCGTGGCCGCGCTCTCGGCGACACCGCCGTCGTGCAGCGTCGCGTCGGCGAAGTTCTGGGTGCCGACGAAGGACGCGACGAAGGCACTGCCGGGCCGCTCGTAGATCTCCTGCGGCGAGCCGACCTGCTCGATCCGGCCGCTCCTCATGACGACGATCCGGTCGCTCATCACGAGCGCCTCGCCCTGGTCGTGGGTGACGAAGACGAAGGCGATGCCGACCTCGCGCTGCAGCAGCTTGAGCTCGACCTGCATCTTCTCGCGCAGCTGCCGGTCGAGCGCCGAGAGCGGCTCGTCGAGGAGCAGCACGTCGGGCCGGTTGACGATCGCGCGGGCGATGGCGACGCGCTGCTGCTGGCCGCCGGAGAGCTTGCGGGGCGGGCGGTCGGCGTACTCCTCCATCCGCACCAGGCGCAGCGCCTCCTTGACCCGGCTGGCGATCTCGCCCCGCGGGGTCTTGCGCTGGCGCAGCCCGTAGGCGACGTTCTGCGCGACGCTCATGTGCGGGAAGAGCGCATAGGCCTGGAAGACCGTGTTGACGGTACGGCGGTGCGGCGGCACGCCCACCACCGACGTCCCGCCGAGCAGGATGTCGCCGGCGTCCGGCTCCTCGAAGCCGCCGATCATCCGCAGCAGCGTGGTCTTGCCGCAGCCGGACGGGCCGAGCAGCGACAGGAACTCGCCCTGCGCGATGTCGAGGTCGACGCCGTCGACGGCGCGCTGGGCGCCGAACTCCTTGACGATGCCCCGCAGCGAGACGACGGGCGACGTCGTGGTGGCCGGCGCGGTGGCCGGGTCGGTGATGGTCACGAGTCGAACCCCAGTCCCATGGCGTCGAGCGAGCGCAGCCACAGATTGCGGCGCCCGGCGTGGTGGTCCGCACGGTCGAGCGACCAGCGGGTGGCGTTGATGCCGATCGACGCGACCGGCTCCGGCGGGAAGGGCAGCGGCTTGCGCCGGACCATCTCCAGCCGGGTGCGCTCGGTGTCGAGGCCGGCGAGCCGGTCGAGCATCACCTCGGCGGCGAACCGGGTCGCGCCGACGCCGAGGCCGGTGAAGCCGGCCGCGTGCGCGACCCGCCCCTGCAGCGCGAGCCCGAAGAAGGCGCAGAACCGCGTCGACGTGTCGATCGCGCCCGCCCACTGGTGGCTGAACCGGATCCCCTCGAGTTGCGGGAAGGTGGTGAGGAAGTGCTCGGCGAGGCGACGGTAGGTCTCCGGCCGCTGCTCGTACTCCGGGCGCATCTTGCGGCCGCAGTGGTAGATCGCGTCGTAGCCGCCCCACAGGATCCGGTTGTCGCGGCTGATCCGGTAGTAGTGGAACTGGTTGGCCATGTCGCCGACGCCCTGGCGGCCCTCCCAGCCGATCGACGCGAGCTGGTCGGCGGTGAGCGGCTCGGTCATCAGCGCGTAGTCGTAGACCGGGATCGTGTGCATCCGATAGCGCGCGAGCAGGCTCGGGAAGACGTTGGTCGCGAGCGCGACGCGCTGCGCCGACACGGTGCCGCGGGCGGTCGCGACCCGCACCGGGCCGGAGCGGCCGTCGCCGCTGATGCCCGTGGCGCGGGTGTGCTCGAAGATCTCGACGCCGAGCTCGGCGGCGACGCGGGCCAGCTCGACCGCGAGCTTGGCGGGGTGGACCATCGCTACGTCCGGGTCGAGGACGCCGGCGAGGTAGGTCGGGCTGTCGACCATCTTCCGCAGCTCCTCGGCCTCGATGACCTCGGCGCCGCTCGCCCGCAGCTCCGCGACCTGGTGCGGCTCGATCGCCACGTCCAGCTCGCCGGTGCGCTCGTAGTCGCAGTCGATGCCGAAGTCGCGGACGGTCTGCTCGATGGCGTCGAGGTTGGCGAGGCCGAGCCGCTCGAGCTCGTCGTACTCGCCGGGCCAGCGGGAGCGGCCGTTCTCCTCGCCGTGCGTGATGCTCGCCGCGCAGAAGCCGCCGTTGCGGCCGGACGCGGCCCAGCCGACCTGCTCCGCGTCGATCAGGACGACGCGCCGCTCCGGCCGGCGCTGCTTGGCGACGATCGCCGTCCACAGCCCGCAGTAGCCGCCGCCCACGACGAGCAGGTCGGTGTCGAGCGACCTGGTCAGGCTCGGGTACGTCGTCCGGCCGGGGACGTCCTCCAGCCAGAAGCAGGCGTCGCGGACCGACGCGAGGGCATGGTCGACCGCGGCCCGGGGAGCCGGCGTGCGCGAGAAGACGGTTCCGGGCGAGGAGGGGGGCACGCGTCCCACCCTCGCGAATCCGGTGGTGCGTGACTAGGGACGAAGTGTCACCAGTTCAGCGTGAATCGTTACGCTTCGTCACCATGCTGCCCACCCTGCGCGCGATCCTCGACTCCCCCGCCGTGCAGCAGGGCCGCCCGCAGCTGCTGTCCGGCCGGCGCCACCTCGACCGCGGCGTGCGCTGGGTGCACGTCGTCGAGATCACCGACCTCGCCCGGCTGCTCACCGGCGGCGAGCTGATCCTCTCGACCGGCCTGCCCCTCGTCGGCGACGGCGCCGAGTCTTTCGTGACCGGGCTGGTCGAGGCCGACGCCGCCGGCCTGGTCGTCGAGCTCGGCCCCGGCCTGCCCGCCATCCCCGACGCGGCGATCACCGCCGCGCGGGCCGTCGACTTCCCGCTGATCGCGCTGCACGCCGAGGTGCGCTTCGTCGACATCACCGAGGAGGTGCATCGCGCGATCGTCGCCGAGCAGTACGCCTTCGTCGACTTCGCCCGCTCCACCCACGAGACCTTCACCGCGCTCAGCCTCGAGAGCGCCGACGCGCTGCGGATCGTCACCGCCGCGGCCGACCTGTGCGGCCTCTCCGTGGTGCTCGAGGACCTCTCCCGACGGGTCCTCGCCTACGCCGCCCGCGGCCGTCCCGCCGCCCGGCTGCTGGCCCGCTGGGAGGAGCGGTCACGCCAGGCGGCGGCGCTCCCCGAGACCGGCGTGACCGGCCCGGAGGGCTGGATGACCACGCCGGTCGGTGGCCAGGGGCGCGCCTGGGCGCGGCTCGTCGTACCGGATCCGGGGAGCGGGCAGGACCTGCTCGCGATGGTCCTCGAACGCGCCGCCCAGGCGCTCGAGCTGGGCCGGATGGCCGAGCGCGACCGGGCCGGCCTGGTCACCTCCGCGCACGGCGGCCTGCTCACCGAGCTCTCCCTCGGCCGGATCGCCACCGAGGGCGAGGCCGCGGCCCGGGCCGGCGCGCTCGGACTCCCCGAGGCCGCGCTCTACCTGCCGCTCGTCGTCCATCGGCTCGACGCCGCCGCCGACGACCCGGTCGCGCGCCACGAGCGCACCCGGCGCGTGGTCGAGCAGGTCGTCGACGCCGCCGCCCGCACCCAGACCCCCGCCCTCGTCGGCAGCCTGCGCCTCGACCAGATCGGCGTCCTGGCGGCGATCGGCCGTGGCGACCCGGAGCAGCTGCTCGACCGGCTCACCGCCCCACTCGCCAACGACCTGGTGGTCGGCGTGGGCGAGCCGGCGGCCGGCGTCCTCGCCGCGGGGACGTCGCTCGCGCTCGCCGGCCACGTCGCCGAGGTCGCGGCCGCGCTGCGCCGCCCGGGACGGCGATGGTTCCGCAATGCCGACGTACGGCTGCACGGGCTGATCGCCCTGCTCCACGACGACCCGCGGGTGCAGGCGTTCACCGAGGCCGAGCTCGGCCCGCTGCTCGCCCACGACGGCGCACGCGGCACCGACCTCGTCGGCCTGCTGCGCCAGTACGTCGCCGCCGGCGGCAACAAGACCCGCCTCGCCGCCGCCACCCACCGCAGCCGCCCGGCGCTCTACAAGCAGCTCGCCCAGGTCGAGGACGTCCTCGGCGTCGACCTCACCGACCCCGACTCCTTCCTCGCCCTGGGCGTGGCGCTCCTCGCCTACGACCGCGGCCGCTAGCCGACCAGGCCTAGCTGACGCGGTCGATGATCAGCGGCTGCGGCGGGTACGACGTCCCGGTCGCGGCGATCTCGTAGCCGCCGTCGAGCGACGCGAGCGCCCGCTCGAACCGCTCCGGCGTGTCGGTGTGCAGGGTGAACAGCGGCTCGCCCGCCGTGACCTCGTCGCCCGGGCGGGCGTGCCAGACGACGCCGGCGCCGGCCTGCACCGGGTCCTCCTTGCGCTCGCGGCCGGCGCCGAGGCGCCAGGCGGCGATGCCGACGGAGAGCGCGTCGAGGCGGGTCAGGACGCCGTCGGAGGGCGCGGTGACCACGTGCTGCTCGCGCGCGACGGGCAGCGGGGCGGACGGGTCGCCGCCCTGGGCGGAGATCATCGCCCGCCAGGCGTCCATCGCGGAGCCGTCGGCGAGTTTCTCTGCCGGGTCGACGTCGTCGCGGCCGGCGCCGGCGAGCATCTCGCGGGCCAGGGCGAGGGTCAGCTCGACCACGTCGGCGGGGCCGCCGCCGGCGAGGACCTCGACCGACTCGGCGACCTCGATCGCGTTGCCGGCGGTGAACCCGAGCGGCACGGACATGTCGGTGAGCAGCGCGACCGTGCGGACGCCGGCGTCGGTGCCGAGCGCGACCATCACCTCGGCGAGCTCACGCGCCTTGTCGACGTCCTTCATGAAGGCGCCGCTGCCGACCTTGACGTCGAGCACCAGCGCGCCGGTGCCCTCGGCGATCTTCTTGCTCATGATCGACGACGCGATGAGCGGGATCGCCTCGACCGTCCCGGTGACGTCGCGCAGCGCGTAGAGCTTCTTGTCGGCGGGCGCCAGGCCGTCGCCGGCCGCGCAGATCACCGCGCCGATCGAGTCGAGCTGCGCCAGCATCTCCTCGTTGGAGAGCGCCGCCCGCCAGCCGGGGATCGACTCGAGCTTGTCGAGCGTGCCGCCGGTGTGGCCGAGGCCCCGCCCCGACAGCTGCGGTACGGCGACGCCGCAGGCCGCCACGAGCGGCGCCAGGGGCAGGGTGATCTTGTCGCCCACGCCGCCGGTCGAGTGCTTGTCGGCGGTAGGCCGCGACAGCGAGGAGAAGTCCATCCGCTCGCCGGACGCGATCATCGCGGCGGTCCAGTCGGCGATCTCGCGGCGGTCCATGCCGTTGAGCAGGATCGCCATCGCGAGCGACGACATCTGCTCGTCGGCGACGGCGCCGCGCGTGTAGGCGTCGACCATCCAGTCGATCTGACTGGTCGTCAGGGTGCGGCCGTCGCGCTTGGTGAGGATGACCTCGACGGCGTCGTGCGGGGCGGGCTGGTTGCTCACGGTGCGTTTGTACCAGCCTCGGCCACGTGTTCGAGGTCGTCGGGCCCGAACGCCTGCGGCAGGACGTCGTCCATGGTGAGCACGCCGCGGGGCGTCAGCACCTCCAGCGACGGCCCGCCGTTCTCCCACAGCAGCTGCCGGCAGCGCCCGCACGCCATGATCACCTCGCCCAGCCCGTTGACGCACACGAAGTGCGTCAGCCGGCCGCCGCCGCTGGCGTGCAACTGCGACACGAGCCCGCACTCGGCGCACAGCGTCACGCCGTACGCCGCGTTCTCGACGTTGCAGCCGACGACCAGCCGGCCGTCGTCGGCGAGCGCCGCGGCGCCCACCCGGTAGCCGGAGTACGGCGCGTAGGCGCGGGCGGCGATGTCGGTCGCCGCCTGCTTCAGGGAGTCCCAGTCGACCACCCGGTCACGCTAGCCGTCGCGGAGGCCGCACGCGAGGATCTTCCGCCGACGTCCGGGTGAACGAGAAATGTCCCAAGTTGATAACCGTTTCCACGAATGCGCTTCCCGTTCTGCGGTGCGTGGTCCAGGATGCACCCGAGTACCAGCACATCTCCCTGCCCCGGGAGCGGGGCGTCGACCTGGAGGACATTCTGTGAAGACCTGGAAGAAGACGTCGGCGGTCGCCGCCGTGGCGCTCGTGGCGAGCGCGACCCTGGCCGGCTGCGGCAGCGCGCCCGAGAAGAAGGCGGGGGCGAAGACCGACTTCCTGCCCTGCATGGTCTCCGACGCCGGTGGCTTCGACGACCACTCGTTCAACCAGCTGAGCTACGAGGGCTTCAAGGACGCCGCCAAGGAGCTCGGCGCCGACTCCAAGCAGTTCGAGTCGAAGACGGCCAACGACTACACCCCGGCGATCAACCAGTTCGTCAACCAGGGCTGCGACGCCATCGTCACCGTCGGCTTCGCGCTCTCCGCTGCCACCGTCGAGGCGGCCAAGGCCAACCCGAAGATCGACTTCATCCTGATCGACGACGCGGCCGACAACGACTTCAACGGCAAGAAGGACGCCGAGAACATCAAGCCGATCCTCTACAACACGGCGCAGGCGGCCTTCCTCGCCGGCTACGCGGCGGCCGACTACACCAAGACCGGCGTCGTCGGCACCTACGGCGGCCAGCCGTACCCGACCGTCACGATCTTCATGGACGGTTTCAAGCAGGGCATCGACTACTACAACAAGGAGAAGGGCAAGAAGGTCAAGCTCGTCGGCTGGGAGGGCAACAACAAGGGCGTCTTCACCGGTGGCTTCGACGCCAACGAGAAGGCGACCAACACCGCCAAGCAGATCCTCGACCAGAACGCCGACGTGATCCTGCCGGTCGGTGGCCCGATCTACCAGGGCGCGCTCACCGCGATCAAGGACTCGGGCAAGGACATCGCCCTGGTCGGCGTCGACGCCGACTTCTACGAGACCGACCCCAACACCCGCCCGCTGGTGCTCACGTCGATCCTGAAGAACATGAAGCAGTCGACCATGGAGGCCGTCCTGGCTGCCGGCAAGGGCAACTTCGACCCCAACTCCTACATCGGCACGCTCGAGAACAACGGCGTCGGCCTGGCTCCGTTCCACAACTTCGAGAGCAAGATCAACCCGGCGCTGCCCGGCGAGCTCGACAAGGTGAAGGCCGGCATCATCGACGGCTCCATCAAGGTCAACTCGTACCTCAACGCGCAGTGATCACCAGGCAGTAGCGACACCGCGCCCGCGGCGACGCAACGCCCGGGGGAGGTCGGCCACGCGGCCGACCTCCCCCGGACTGTCGTTACCGGCGTGTTCCGAACCATTCACTGGCATCTGGCCGTCACCTCGGAGAGGATCGCCATCATGACGCTCGAACTGCGGGGCATCACCAAGCGCTTCGGGTCGCTGGTCGCCAACGACCGCATCTCCCTGACCGTGAACCAGGGCGAGATCCTCGCTCTCCTCGGCGAGAACGGCGCCGGCAAGTCGACCCTGATGAACGTCCTCTACGGCCTCTACCAGGCCGACGAGGGCGAGATCCTCCTCGACGGCGAGCCGCTGAAGATGTCCGGCCCGGGCGACGCCATGGCCGCCGGCATCGGCATGGTCCACCAGCACTTCATGCTGGTCCCCGTCTTCACCGTCGCCGAGAACGTGATGCTCGGCAACGAGGCGACCGGCTTCGCCGGCACCCTCGACATCGACGCCGCCCGCGCCCGGGTGCGCGAGATCTCCGCGCGGTTCGGCTTCGACGTCGACCCCGACGCCCTCGTCGAGCACCTGCCCGTCGGCGTCCAGCAGCGCGTCGAGATCATCAAGGCGCTCTCCCGCGACGCCCGCATCCTCGTCTTCGACGAGCCCACCGCGGTGCTGACTCCGCAGGAGACCGACGAGCTGATGGAGATCATGCGTCAGCTCCGGGCGTCCGGCGCCGCCATCGTCTTCATCAGCCACAAGCTGCGCGAGGTCCGCGCGATCGCCGACCGGATCACCGTGATCCGTCGCGGCGCCGTCGTCGGCGAGGCCTCCCCCACCGCCACCAACGCCGAGCTGGCCGCGCTGATGGTCGGCCGCCCGGTCGAGCTGACCGTCCACAAGGACCCGGCCAAGCCCGGCGACGACGCGCTCGTCGTCCGCGACCTCAAGGTCACCGACGACACCGGCCACGTCCACCTCGACGGCATCAGCTTCTCCATCGCCCGTGGCGAGGTGCTCGGCGTCGCCGGCGTCCAGGGCAACGGCCAGACCGAGCTCACCGAGGCGATCATGGGCCTCGAGAGCCACGTGCACGGCTCGATCAAGCTCGAGGGCAAGGAGCTCGTCGGCCGCTCGGTGCGCCACGTGCTCGACGCCGGCGTCGGCTTCGTGCCCGAGGACCGTCAGGTCGACGGCCTGGTCGGCGGCTTCACCATCGCCGAGAACCTGATGCTCAACCGCAGCCACGGCAAGCCGTTCGTGTCGGCCGGCACGGTGCGCACCGGCTACCTGGAGGACTTCGCCCAGGAGAAGCTCGTCGAGTACGACGTACGCGCCTCCGGCATCCAGGCCCGCGCCGAGCAGCTCTCCGGCGGCAACCAGCAGAAGGTCGTCGTCGCCCGCGAGCTGTCGCGCGACCTGAGCCTCCTGGTCGCGGCCCAGCCGACCCGCGGCGTCGACGTCGGCTCCATCGAGTTCATCCACAAGCAGGTGGTCGCCACCCGGGATGCGGGCGTGCCCGTCCTCCTGGTGTCCACCGAGCTCGACGAGATCGTCGCCCTCTCCGACCGGATCATGGTCCTCTACCGCGGCCAGGTGGTCGGCATCGTGCCGGCCGACACCCCGCGCGAGACCCTCGGTCTGATGATGGCCGGCGAGCGACCGGAAGGGATCGGCGCGTGAGCACCAACGACGAGACCCAGGTGTCCGAGGAGCCCCAGGCCGCCCCGGACCCCGAGCCCCGCGAGCCCAGCCGCTGGCACGGCGTGCTGCGCGAGATCGCGATGGGCAACGCGCTGGTCGCCGTCCTGTCGGTCCTGCTCGCGATGATCGTCGGCTCGTTGATGATCCTGCTGACCGACCCGACCGTGCGCGAGACCGCCGGCTACATCGGCGCCCGGCCCAGCGACTTCTTCTCGGCCGTCTGGACGTCGATCTCCGACGCCTACACGGCGCTCTTCCAGGGCTCGATCTACAACACCAACGTCGAGGGCTTCCAGGCCCGGATCCGGCCGCTGTCCGACACGCTGACCTTCGCGGCGCCGCTGATCCTCGCCGGTCTCGGCGTCGGCCTGGCGTTCCGCGCCGGCATGTTCAACATCGGTGGCCGCGGCCAGATGCTGCTGGCCGGCGCGGCCGCGGGCTGGGTCGGCATCGGCATCGACCTGCCGCTCGTCGTCCACCTGCCGCTGGCCATCCTGGCCGGCGCCGTCGCGGGCGCGCTGTGGGCCGGCATCGCCGGCTTCCTCAAGGCGCAGAGCGGCGCGCACGAGGTGATCGTGACGATCATGCTCAACTACGTCGGCTACTACCTGGTCTTCTACGCGCTCTCCAAGCAGGGGCTGCTCCAGGCGCCCGGCTCGCTCAACCCGAAGTCGAAGCCGATGCCCGACTCGGTGATCCTGCCCAAGCTGCTCGGCGACACCTTCAGCCTCCACGCCGGCTTCCTCATCGCGCTGGCCGCGGTCGCCTTCGTGTGGTGGCTGCTCAACAAGTCGGCGATGGGCTTCCGGTTCCGCGCCGTCGGCGAGAACCCGTCGGCCGCCCGGGCGTCCGGCATCGACGTGGGCCGCACCTACATCACGGTGATGCTCATCGCCGGTGCACTGGTCGGCCTGGCCGGCGTCAACCAGATCCTCGGCACGTCGACCAGCGGCGTGACCGTCGACCTCGACGCCGGCATCGGCTTCGACGCGATCACGGTCGCCCTGCTCGGCCGGTCGCGGCCGCTCGGCATCCTCGCCGCGGGCCTGCTGTTCGGCGCGCTGAAGGCGGGCGGCTTCTCGATGGCCGCGGCCCAGGGCATCCCGGTCGAGATCGTGCTGGTCATCCAGTCCCTCATCGTCCTGTTCATCGCCGCTCCCCCGCTGGTGCGGGCGATCTTCCGACTCCCGAAGGAGGCGACGGCGTGAGCACCACCACCGAGAAGGTCCCGGTCCCCGTCGCGGGCGAACCCGACGTCATCCCGCTGCGTACGGCGATCAAGGCGCCGATCATGCTCGGCATCGTCACGCTGGCGGTCGCGCTGCTCGTCGCGCTGAAGGCGCGCTCCGGCGACACCGGATTCCGGCTCGCCGTCGACACCGACTTCTTCAACCTGCCCGAGATCACGGTGCCCTCGACCGCCACGGTCACGACCGTCGTGGTGCTGCTCGCGGCGCTCACCGCCGCGTCGGCCCTCCTGGTCAGCCGCGGACGCCGGACGCCGCTGTGGCTGATCGCGCTCTTCGCCGTCCTCGCCATGATCGGCTTCCTCGCGTGGGCCGCAGCCGGTCAGAGCGTGCCCGTGATCGGGCTGCTGGGCGGCTCGATCGCCCTCGCCGTACCGCTGGTGTTCGGGGCGCTCGGCGGCGTGCTCGGCGAGCGCGCGGGCGTCGTCAACATCGCGATCGAGGGCCAGCTGCTGTTCGGCGCCTTCGCCGCGGCCATGTTCGGCACCCTCGTCGGCTCGCCGTGGGGCGGCCTCGTCGCCGCGATGCTCGCCGGCATGCTGGTCGCGCTGGTGCTGGCATTCTTCGCGATCAACTACTTCGTCGACCAGGTCATCGTCGGCGTCGTCCTCAACGTGCTCGTCGTCGGCATCACCAGCTTCCTGTTCAGCCAGGTGATGGCCGACAACCCCGACAAGCTCAACGCGCCCGACCACTTCTCCCGGATCGCGATCCCGGTGCTCGGCCAGATCCCGGTCATCGGCCCGG
This sequence comes from Nocardioides ginsengisoli, assembly GCF_039537225.1. Classification (NCBI taxonomy): domain Bacteria; kingdom Bacillati; phylum Actinomycetota; class Actinomycetes; order Propionibacteriales; family Nocardioidaceae; genus Nocardioides; species Nocardioides ginsengisoli. Next base: position 35,741 of record NZ_BAABAC010000043.1, on the reverse strand, counting down.
TGCTCTTCCGGCAGACGATCCTCGTCTACCTGATGTACGTCGCCGTCGGCGTCACCGCCTGGGCGCTCTACCGCACCAAGTGGGGCCTGCGCGTGCGCGCGGTCGGCGAGCACCCGAAGGCCGCCGACACCGTCGGCATCAAGGTCAACCGCACCCGCTACACCACGCTGCTCATCGCCGGCCTGATCGCCGGCGCCGGCGGTGCGACGTACACCCTGGTGGCGGTGCCGCAGTTCGGCCAGGAGATGACCGACGGCGCCGGCTATATCGCCCTCGCCGCCGTCATCTTCGGCCGCTGGGACCCGATCCGCGCCACCCTCGCCGCCCTGCTCTTCGGCTTCGCGACCAACCTGTCGGGCGTGCTGTCGGTCCTCGGCTCACCGGTGCCCAGCCAGTTCATGCTGATGCTGCCGTACGTCGTCACGATCGTCGCGGTCGCCGGTCTGGTCGGGGCGTCCCGCGCGCCGGCCGCCGACGGCGTCCCCTACCGCAAGGGCTGAGCGGCTCGGTCGACGAAGGTCTGTTCGACCGTCCGACCGGCGATTCGGCAGCGCCACGTGCTGGTGAGCTCCAGCTCGTGGTCGGTGGCAGGTGGCAGCAGGAAGGCGTCCTGCGCGACCAGCCGCCCGAAGCCGGGCGGCTGGAGCTGCTGGTGCACGAGGTCGTCGGTCAGGCTCGCGCCGTCGACCTGCAGGCGCAGCGTGCCGGTGAGCTCATCGGGCGAGCAGGTGCGCGCACCGCGGCGGAGCTCGTCGGGCCGAAGGAGGACGTCGCCGGTCGCGACCACCCAGGTCGTCCCGGGGCGCTTCTCGAACGCCCATCCGCGACCGGCCAGCCACGGAGACTCCCACAGGTCGTAGTCGCATCTGCGGCCGAGTGCGCGCGGCGCACCCGGCGGCCGGGTCGCGTCGTGACGACCGCAGGAGACGAGCGAACGGCGGGTGCTCGCGGTGTAGAGCCCCGCCGCCTCGCCCGTCACGCGCTTGCCCGCGGCGTCGACACTCTGGGCGACGCCGTCGAAGTCGACCTTCAGCGCAGGTGACCGCTTCGCATCAGCGCTCGTCGTCTCGACGTACGAGCGCGTCGTGACACGGGGGAGCTCCAGCGCGTGGGCCTCGCCGCCGAGCACCAGCGCGACCTTCGTCAACGCGGCCGGGTCGGCGCTCTTGCGCGAGGCGACCGGGGCGTTCCAGGGCACTCCGACACGGTCGTGGTAGGTGATCTCGACGGGGACGAAGGATCGGCCGTCATCGGCGCGGACGTCCTTGCCACCCACCACCTCGTCGCCCGGGATGGTCGTGACCGGCTCCCCCACGGTCAGCGTGAGCCGCCCCGTGGGCAGCTGGGCCCACAGCGTCCGGCCGGTGACGCTCCCCGGCCGGGCGTCGGCCACGACGCCCGCGTGGGGCGAGGAGCAGCCCGCGGCCAGGGTCGCCACGAGGGTCGCGACCGCGGCGGCGGCCCGTCCCCTCCGGAGGCTCCGGGACGTCTCAGAGGAGCGGGCGGACATCGTCGGTGTCGTTGAGATTGCGGTCCTCCACCTGCTTCTCGATCCCGCGATAGTGGTCGCTGATCTGGTCGTCGGTCATGCCGATCAGCCGCGCGGCCTGCTCCAGCTTGTCAGCCGCACCTTCGAGGTCCGCCGCCGTGCTCGTCAACAGCTGCGACGCGCGGGACTGCAGCGCGTCGTACTCGGTCCAGGCGCCGTCGGGCGCCACGCCCACGTCGGTGCCGCGGTGGAAGCCGTCGTTGACGGTGATGACCAGGTAGCGCTCGGCCTGCCGGAGGTCGCCGGCCACCGACGGCAGCCACAGCTCGGTGATCTCGGCGATCGCCCGCTTGTCCACCGTCAGGGGCTGGTGCGGGCTGAGCACCTCCCCCGCGGGGGCGCTGTTGAGCTCCGGGCGCGCCAGCTCACAGGCGCCGCTGTCGGCGAACCTCTTGAACTTCACCAGGAAGTCCTGGATGCCCTGCTCCTGGGTGCGGATCTCGCGGTTCAGGCGCTTGAGGGCGTCGTCCATGTGGGTGAAGACCTGGTCGGGATGGCTCGCCCCGAGCGGGAGGTCGGCGAAGTCGGTCTTCGCCTTCTTCGCGCCCTCCACCCCGGCGCCGATGACCGCGCCGGCGCTGATCACACCGAACAGCGCGGTCGAGCCGCCGAGGGTGGGCACCGCCGCGAGCGCCGCCGCCAGCGCACCCACGATGGTCAGCCCGAGCACCACCCCGGAGTCGGGACCGCCTGCGGGCCCCGACGACTCCATCGCCTTGAGCGCATCCTGCTGGAAGGTCAACAGGTCGTGCTCGGCCCGTCCCCACACCTCGCCCTGGGCGGTGCTCGCGACCGCCAGGGCGGCGAGCAGCCGGTCCTGGGCCTGGATCGTCGTACCGAGGTCGTTGACGTAGTAGTCGGCGAACATCTTCGCGTACTGGCCGGTCAGCTCACGAGCGCGGCTCCGGAGCCGCTCGAGGTCACCGGCGAGTCGGCTGTTGACGCTGCCGGCGTCGTCGCTCACCGACGTGGGGTTGGTCGGGTCGAAGTTGAGCTCCTTGGCTCCCCACGCGACGAGAGGGCCGGAGGTGTAGCGGCTCGGGAGGTCGCGCCACCGGGTGAACAGGTCGTCGATCTTCGGGCCCCACTTCTTGACGACGCCGGTCGCCTGCTCGACCCAGTTGTCCTTCGAGATGGAGGCGCCCGGGCCGACGCACTCGGTCGTGTACTGACCCGAGTAGGTGTCGACCTCGACCCGTGCCTGGGCATGGACGGGATCGCTCGGACTGCCGTCCGTCTCGAAGCTCCGCGACAGGCGGTAGTCGCCCTCCTCGGTCCATCCCAGGTGCATCAGCTCGGCCTTCGCGGCCGCCGCCGCGATCAGCCCGCTGAGGGAACCGACCGCACTGCCACCACCGCCACCACCAGAATCCAGCACCACATCTCCCGAGTCCGAGGCCGACTACCGACGCGAGCCGACTACCCGCTCCCCGCGCCGACAAACACCGTGTCAGCGCGTGCGGCGATGCACCCGGATCACGTTGTTCGCCCCGCGCACCTTCACCGCGGTGGCGCCCTTGCGGACCCGGACCAGGTTGTTGGCGCCGCGGACGACGACGCGCTTCAGGCGCGTGAGCACGACCCGGTTGTTGGAGCCACGGACCTTCACCAGGGCGCCCGAGCGCGCGGTCAGGTGGTTGTTGGCCGCGAGCAGTCGCGCGCGGCCGACGGCGCCGGCGACCGCGATCCGGTCGTTGCTGCCGGTCACGGTGATCGTCGACGCGCCGGCCAGGGTGACGACGACATTGCTGCCGGTGACGGTGACTTCGCTGCAGGCGCCGGTGAGCGCGTAGGTCTCGGTGCTCTCGGTGAGCACGACCGGTCCGTGCGAGCAGTCGACCTGGACCGCCGCGTGCGCCGGGGCGGGCGCGAGGGTGGTCGCGAGGGCGGTGGTGAGACCGGCCGCCAGGGCGGTGCCGGTCAGGGCGCGGGTGCGCAGGTTCATGGGGGGCTCCCTCCGAGTAAGGAGCCGCCACCCTACGACGACTGCGCGAGCGCGTTGACCGCCGCCCCGGCGAGCATCCGCGCACCGAACCCGACCGCGGCCTCGTCGGCCTGGAAGTCGCCCTGGTGGAGGTCGTAGCGCGGGCCGCCCGGCGTCCGCGTGCCGAGGCGGAACATCGCGCCGGGGACCTGCTCGAGATACCAGCCGAAGTCCTCGCCGCCGAGGCTCTGCTCGACCTCGGTGCGGTGGTGCAGGCCGAGCAGCTCGTCGGCGGCCGAGGCGATCATCGCGACGCTGAGCCGGTCGTTGACCACGGGCGGGACGCCCTGGAGGTAGTCGACGGACGCGGTCACGCCGTACGGGCGGACGATGTCGAGGACCGCCTCGCGGACGACGGCCTCGCACGACGCCCACGCCTCGGCGTCGAGGATGCGGACCGTACCGCTGGCGATGCCGTGGTCGGGGATCACGTTGGGCGCCGAGCCGGCGCGGAGCATGCCCCACACGACGCTGACGCCGGCGCGCGGGTCCATCCGCCGGCTGAGGACGGCGGGCAGCTCGCTGGTGATCTTGGCGAGCGCGAAGGTCAGGTCGCCGGTGAGGTGGGGGCGGGACGTGTGGCCGCCGTTGCCCTCGAGGCGGACGTCGATCCGGTCGGCCGCACTCGTGATCGGTCCGGAGCGCAGCCCGACCGCGCCCACGTCGACGGACGGGTCGCAGTGGAGCGCGAAGATCCGGTCGACGCCCTCGAGCGCGCCGTGGCTGATCAGGTGCATCGCCCCGCCGGGCATGACCTCCTCGGCGGGCTGGAACAGCAGCCGGATCCGCCCGTTGAGCAGGCCCTGGTCGTGGAGCCCCGCGAGCGCAAGGCCCGCGCCGACGAGCGAGGCGACGTGGACGTCGTGGCCGCACGCGTGGGCGACGCCGTCGACGGTGCTGCGCCACTGGTCGGTGGTGAGGTCCTCGACCGGCAGCGCGTCGAGGTCGGCACGCAGCGCGACCGTCGTCGTCCCCTGACCGAGGTCGGCCACGATGCCGCTGCGCGGCATTCGGGTGACCCGCCAGCCGGCCCGCTCGAGGACGGCGGCGACCCGGTCGCTGGTGCGCTGCTCGTGCCAGGACAGCTCGGGGTGGCGGTGGAGGTCGCGGCGCAGCTCCACCAGCTCGTCGTCGTACTTGTCGACGACGGAGGCGACCAGGCTCAGCAGGCCGAGGGCATCACGGCGTTCCACGGCCCCCAACCTACGCCGTACGGCGTGGCCGCGGGTGTCCGACCTCGGATCGGACACCCGCGGCGTCGCTCAGCGCAGGTACCGCACGACCTTGCCCGCCGGGACGTCGCCCGGCTGTCCGCTCAGCCCGGACAGCCCGTTCTCGCTCACGAACAGGCGCTTGCCGTCGACCTCGACCGCCGACGGGAAGGGCACCTGGAGGAAGGTCGAGCGCCTGCCCTTCGGCGAGATCCGGGTGACCTTGCCCGCGAAGAGCTCGCTGACGTAGACCGTCCCGTCGTCGGCGACGGCCACGCCGGTCGCGCTCACGAAGCCGGTCGCGATCCGCTTCGCCCGGTGCTTGACCGGGTTGATCTTGTAGACCGAGCCGGGGAACGAGCCGTCCTCCGGGCCGCCGGGCAGGCTGCTCACGAAGAGCTTGCCGTCGTGGACCTCGACGTCGGTCGGCACGCCCTCGACGGCGTACTGCTTGCCGATGGCGCACTCGGGGATCCCCGCCCCCGCTGCCATCTGCGGCGTGATCGTCACCGTCACCGGAGGCAGCAGCGCCACCGTGCTGACCCGGCCCTTGCGGATCTTGAAGACGGCGTTCGCCGCCGCGTCGGCGACGTACACGGTGCCGTCGTCGACCGCCGTGGCATACGGGTGCGACTCGACGCCGCCGTTGTAGGTGTTCGGCGGCGCCCCCTCGCCCGTCGGCCACGCCGTCGCGCACTCGGGGCTCAGCCCGAGCGGCCCGTAGGTGTAGATCTGGTCGGGGTTCTTGGCCGCCTCGAAGGCCCCGATGTCGGCTATCGCCCGGACTTTGCCGGCGGCGTTGCGCTTCATCACGCGGGCCCCGTCGACGAAGTAGACCGCCTTGCCGTCCGTCGAGATCGCCCCGACCTCGTTGCCCGGCGCGCCGGAGTAGATGACCTTCGCGGCCTTGCCCGGCCGCTTGACCAGGAGCTTGCCGGCGAAGTTCTCGCTGTAGAACACGTGCCCCTGGTCGTTGACCGCCACGCTCAGCGGCGACAGCAGCCCCTGCGCCACGGTCTTGCCGGCCGGCGGCGCGGCGGCCTCGGAGCTGGGCGTGAGCATCGCGCCGGTCACGGCGGTGGCGGCGCTCGCCGCGACGAGGACGCGGAGGGCGCGGGCGGTTCTCGGGATTCGGGAGGTTCGGGAGGTGTGAGACATGCGCTCGATGGTCACGCGGGATCTGCGGCGGCGTCCGGGCTTCGCAGGAAATTTTGCAATGGGTCTCCCGAGAGATCGGCGCGGATCCGATGAGCCTGCTTGATGCGATCCCCACCGACGATCGACCCGGCAGAAGTTTCCGCCGGGTCAGTGCATTTCGCGAGCCAGTCTGTGCCGGGTCGGCGCGTTTTGCGAGCCAGTTTGTGCCGGGTCGGCCCGCAGCTCACTCGGCGTCGTACGCCGCCAGCAGCCGATCCGCCGCCAGCGGAGCCGTCAGCTCCCCCGCCAGCACGCCGGCCCGCACCTCCGCCGACACCGCCTTCACGGCCGCGTTGTGCCGCAGCCGCTGATCCAGCTCGTCCCGCACGAGCGCCCACGTGAACTCCAGCTGCTGCTCGGCCCGCTTGCGCGCGATCCCGTCGTCGCCGAGGTGGGCGCGATGCATCAGCACCTGCTCCCACACCTCGTCGACCCGCGCCCCGGTGAGCCCGGAGCAGGTGACGACAGGCGGGGCCCACTCGGCGTGGCCGCGCACCATCCGCAGCGCGCCGGCGAGGTCGCGGGCGGCGACGCGCGCCTCCTGCTCGCGGGCGGGATCGGACGGGTCGGCCTTGTTGACGGCGATGACGTCGGCGAGCTCGAGGATGCCCTTCTTGATGCCCTGGAGTTGGTCGCCGGTCCGGGCGAGGGTGAGGAAGAGGAAGGTGTCGACCATGCCGGCGACGGTGACCTCCGACTGCCCGACGCCCACGGTCTCGACGAGGACGACGTCGTAGCCGCCGGCCTCGAGCACCGACATCGCCTGCGTCGTCGCGCGCGCGACGCCGCCGAGGGTGCCGGCGGAGGGCGAGGGCCGGATGAAGGCGTTCGGGTGGGCGGACAGGGTCGCCATCCGGGTCTTGTCGCCGAGGACCGAGCCGCCGGTGCGCACCGACGACGGGTCGACGGCGAGGACGCCGACCTTGTGCCCGGCGGCGGTGAGCAGGCCGCCGAGCGACTCGATGAAGGTCGACTTGCCGACGCCGGGGACCCCCGAGATCCCCACGCGTACGGCGGGCGCGCGGCCCGCCGCGTCGGCCGCGAGCGCGGTCAGCAGCTCGCGCGCCGCCTCGCGGTGCCGCGGAGCCGTCGACTCGACGAGCGTGATGGCCCGAGCCATCTGCGCACGTCGTCCGGCGCGCAGCCCCTCGAGAAGGGGCGCCACATCCATCAGCGATCCGACCGTCGGGGCCGTCAGTGGTCGAGCTCGGCGCGGAGCTTGGCCAGGAGGTCGAGCGCCGACTCCGCGATGACCGTGCCCGGGAGGAACACCGAGGCGGCGCCCATCTCCTTCAGGGTCGGGACGTCGTCGGGCGGGATCACGCCTCCGATGACGACCATGATGTCGTCGCGGCCCTGCTCGGCCAGCGCGGTCTTCAGCGCCGGGAGCAGGGTGAGGTGGCCGGCGGCCAGCGACGAGACTCCGACGATGTGGACGTCGGCGTCGATCGCCTGCTGCGCGACCTCCTCGGGCGTGGAGAACAGCGGGCCCACGTCGACGTCGAAGCCCATGTCGGCGAACGCCGAGACGATGACCTTCTGGCCGCGGTCGTGGCCGTCCTGGCCCATCTTGGCGACCAGGATGCGGGGACGCCGTCCCTCGGCCTCGGCGAACTCGTCGGTGGCCTCGCGCACCTGGGCGACCAGCGAGTCGCCGGCGCCGTCGTTGGCCAGGTTGGCCTCGTCGCGATACACGCCGCTGATGGTACGGATGACCGCCTGGTGGCGGCCGTAGACCTTCTCCAGCGCCTCGGAGATCTCGCCGACGGTGGCCTTCGACCGCGCGGCCGCGACGGCCAGGTCGAGCAGGTTGCCGTCGCCGGACTCGGCGGAGCGGGTCAGCGCGTGCAGGGCCGCCTCGACGTCTGCGCCGTTGCGCTCGGCGCGCAGCCGCTCGAGCTTGGCGATCTGCTGGCGATAGACCTCGTCGTTGTCGACCTTGAGGACCTCGAGCGGATCCTCGGCCGGCAGCCGGAAGGTGTTGACGCCGATGACCTTCTGGGCGCCGGAGTCGATCCGCGCCTGGGTGCGGGCGGCGGCCTCCTCGATGCGCATCTTCGGGATGCCCTGCTCGATCGCGGCGGCCATGCCGCCGGCGGCCTCGGCCTCCTGGATGTGCGCCCAGGCCCGCTCGGCGAGGTCGTGGGTGAGCTTCTCGACGTAGTAGGAGCCGGCCCACGGGTCGATCGTCTGGGTGGTGCCGCTCTCCTGCTGCAGCAGCAGCTGGGTGTTGCGGGCGATGCGCGCCGAGAAGTCGGTCGGCAGCGCGATCGCCTCGTCGAGGGCGTTGGTGTGCAGCGACTGGGTGTGGCCCTGGGTCGCGGCCATCGCCTCGATCGCCGTACGGCCGACGTTGTTGAAGACGTCCTGCGCGGTCAGCGACCAGCCGGAGGTCTGGGAGTGGGTGCGCAGCGACAGCGACTTGGGGTTCTGCGGGTCGAACTGGCGGACCAGCCGGCTCCACAGCGCCCGGGCCGCGCGCATCTTCGCGACCTCCATGTAGAAGTTCATGCCGATCGCCCAGAAGAACGACAGCCGCGGCGCGAACTGGTCGATCGTCAGGCCCGACTCGAGGCCGGCGCGGATGTACTCGACGCCGTCGGCCAGCGTGTACGCCAGCTCGAGGTCGGCGGTCGCTCCCGCCTCCTGCATGTGGTAGCCGGAGATCGAGATCGAGTTGAACCGCGGCATCCGCTGGCTGGTGAACGCGAAGATGTCGGAGATGATCCGCATCGACGGCGCCGGCGGGTAGATGTAGGTGTTGCGGACCATGAACTCCTTGAGGATGTCGTTCTGGATCGTCCCCGAGAGCTGCTCCGGCTTCACCCCCTGCTCCTCGGCCGCGGCGATGTAGAGCGCGAGCACCGGGAGGACCGCGCCGTTCATCGTCATCGACACCGACATCTGGTCGAGCGGGATGCCGTCGAACAGGGTCCGGGTGTCGTAGATGGAGTCGATCGCCACGCCCGCCATGCCGACGTCGCCGCGCACACGCGGGTGGTCGGAGTCGTAGCCGCGGTGGGTCGCCAGGTCGAAGGCGACCGACAGGCCCTTCTGGCCGGCCGCGAGGTTGCGGCGGTAGAAGGCGTTGGACTCCTCGGCGGTGGAGAAGCCGGCGTACTGCCGGATGGTCCACGGCTGGGTGGTGTACATGGTCGGGTAGGGACCGCGCAGGAACGGGCTCAGACCCGGGTAGGTGTCGAGCGCGTCGAGGCCGGCGATGTCGGCCGGCCCGTACGACGGCGCGATCTCGATGCCCTCGGGGCTCTTCCAGCCCTCCCCGGTCGGGACGTGCGGCGCGGCGTCCGCGGTCGTGTCGGAGGCCAGCGGGAGTCCCGCGAAGCTCTTCGGGATGCTCATGCCAGCTTCTCCCTCGTGCGGTTCAGGAAGGCGAGGGCGTCGACGCCCATCGCCGCGCCGTCGTCGACGTACTCCGTGGGCTTGCCGGCGACGATGACGTGGGTCGCGCCCGCGTCGCGCAGCGCGGACGCCGCGACGGCGCCCCACTCCTCGTAGGCGGCGTCGGTGCCGGCGAGGCACACGACGGAGGAGCGGCCCGACGCCTGGTAGGCCGCGACCAGCTCGTCGACGCCGGCGGTGGCGCCCGCGACCTCGACCGCGATGCCACCGGCGGCGAGCAGGTTGCTCACGAAGGTCGCGCGTGCGGTGTGCTGGGCGACAGTGCCGAGCGTGGCCAGGAAGACCGGCGTGGCGGCCGGCTCGTCACGCAGCGCCTCGAAGGAGGCGGCGTAGCGGCGGACCCGGTCGTTGAGCGGGTCGGCGGCACGCTCGGGGAGCGTCTCGGCGAGGTTGGGGAACTCGCTGACGCCGGTCAGCGGGCGCTTGCGGCGGGCGATGTCGGCCTCGCGCTTCTCGACGACGGCCGCGATCCGGGCGCGGAACGGGTCGAAGTCGTGGCCGCTCTCCCACTCCTGCTCGAGCCGCTGGAACTCGGCCCAGCCGGCGGCGGCGAGGTCGCCGGTGAGCTGCTCGACGGCGTAGGCGCCGCCGGCCGGGTCGGCCACGGCCGCGACGTGCGACTCGTCGATGAGCAGGTGGTTGACGTTGCGCGCGATCCGGCGGCCGAAGCCGTCGGGGCGGCCGTTGGC
>NZ_BAABAC010000043.1:21723-25618 GCF_039537225.1 Nocardioides ginsengisoli | reverse complement strand
CATGTTGACGTAGGGGTCGTACTTGCTGAGCATCGGCCGGCTGGTCACCGCGTGCTGGCGCTGCGCGACCGGGGCCTCGACGCCGCTGAGCTCGAGCACCCGCGCCCACAGCACGCGCGCGGCGCGCAGCTTGGCGATGGTCGGGAACTGCTCGTCGGTGGCGGCGTAGCGGAACTCGACCTGGCGGGCGGCGTCCTCGACCGAGAGGCCGTGGTCGGTGAGCCAGCGCAGGTAGGCGACGCCGGCCGCGAGCGACCAGCCGAGCTCCTGCGCGTCGCTCGCGCCGAGGTCGTGGGCCGCGGTGGCGTCGACGACGATCGCGCGGATGTCGTGCTGGTCGGCCTTGCGGGCGAGGGTCCGCAGCTCGGCGACCGCCTCGTCGACGGCCAGCGGGATGTCGCGGAGCATCACGCCGAGCGGGTCGATGCCGAGGTTGCTGTCGGGGTGCTTGGCGCCGGGCAGCGCGAGGAAGGCCTCGGCCACGGCGGTCGTCGCCGTCGGCGCGTCGAGGACGACGGGCGCCAGGTCGAGCAGCACGTCCGTCAGCGTCGCCGCGACGTCGGTGTCGGCGTCGGCGGCCAGCCAGATGCTGGTCACGCCGCCGTCGAGGTCGACGAGCGCCGCCTCGTTGGCCGCCTTGGCGTCGGGGTCCGCGATCAGGCTGCGGATGTCCCAGGCGCCCTGCCGGGTCGGCCGTACGGCGCTCACGGCGCCGCCGGGCAGGCCCAGCGGGGTCACGGGGATGCCGTCGAGGGTGGTGCGGGTCAGCTTGTCCCACACGGCGCTGTCGGGGTCGCTGTCGCCGAGCTTTCGCGTCTTGCGGAGCACGGCGGCGGTGGCGGCCTCCCATTCGGCGCGCGAATGCGCGTCCTCGGGCTGCGCCAGCGTCAGGGGCGAGTCAGTCACGAGCGCCAAGCCTATCCGTGACCCGGCCGGTGTCACCGTTGTGTGAGATATCTCCGCCTCGCCGCAGTCCGTTCACGCCTGAGCAAGCGGCCGCTTGGGTGGGAATCGGCGGTCGCGGGCTGGCGCTCGCCGTACGATCCAGCGCGTGAAGGTGCGCGATCCCGAGGGCAGGACCTGGCGAGTGACCCGGCGCTGGGTGCCGTGGCGACGACGACTCAAGGCGCCCGACTCCGGACCGCTCGACGGCCTGAACGGCCTCGGCGACGACCCGGTCAGCGCCGTCATCGGCATCTTCCTGCTGATCCTGGCGCTGCCCTTCATCATCCTGGCGCTGGTCGTGGCCGCCGAGTTCCTGCTGCTCCTGCTGCTCATCCCGTTCGCGGCGCTGGCGCGGGTCGCCTTCGGCGCGCACTGGACGATCGAGGCACGCCGCGGCTTCACCATCTGGTGGGACGCACCCTCGGGCGGCTGGCGCGAGAGCGGCGAGCGGATCGCGGCCGTGGCGCAGGCGATCGAGCGGGGCGAGCTGCCGCCGCGCACCGTGCGACCGCCGGAGGACGAGCCCGCCGCGGCCCCGGCCCCGGAGTAACGCCGCGCAACGCCGCGCAACGCCGCGCAACGCCGCGCAACGCCGCGCAACGCCGGGTAGCGCCGGGTCAGTCGGCGGCCCGCTCCGACCAGTCGGGCAGCTGCTGGAGGCTCCAGTGGTTGCCGTCGGGGTCGGAGAAGGAGACGAACCGGCCCCACGGCTGGTCGTCCACCGGCGTCACCTCGATGCCACGGGCGACCAGGTCGGCGCGGATCGCGTCGGCGTCGGCGACCACCGCCTGCAGGTTGTCGAGCGAGCCCGGCGTCATGGTGGTCAGGCCCTTGCCGATCGCGATCGAGCAGGCCGACCCGGGTGGCGTGAGCTGCACGAACCGGACCTCCTCGCTGACCGTGTGGTCATGGTCGGCGCTGAAGCCGGCCCGCACGTAGAACTCCTTGGCCCGGTCGACGTCGGTCACGGGTACGGCCACCAGCTCGAGCTTCATGTCCATGCCGGCCACGCTAGGCGCGAGCACCGACACTCACCCGACAACGTTCACCCGGTCGCCACCTGAGGTCGGGGCTCGCGCCATGTGCGCGGGCGAGCGTGGAGCCATGCGGATCGTCCTGGCCACCGAGTCCTTCTACCCGGCACTCGACTGCACGACCACGACCCTCAAGGCGACGGCCGACCGGCTGATCGACCGCGGCCACTCGGTGCAGATCCTCGCCCCGGGCCCCGGCCTGGCGAGCTACCGCGGCTGCGACGTCGTCCGAGTCCGGCCGCTCGAGCCGACCGGCGCCCAGGTGCGCGAGGCGATCGAGCGGTTCGCACCCGACCTGGTCCAGGTCCACTCCCCGCGTGCGGTCGGCCGCAAGGCGCTCAAGCACGCCGCGCGCGCCGGCGTGCCGACGCTGGCCGTCGAGCAGTCGCCGGTCCTCGACCTGGCCGCGGACTACTGGCGCGCGAAGGTCGTCGAGCGTGCCGACCGGGTCGTCGTCACCTCCCGCTGGATGGTCGAGCGCGCGGCCGAGCTCGGCGTCGCGGCGACGCTCTGGGAGCCCGGCGTCGACACCCGGGCGTTCAACCCGACGCTGCGCGACCCGTGGCTGCACGGATCGTGGTCGAAGGCCAGGTCTCGCGAGGGCGCGCAGGTCGTCGTCGGGTACGTCGGCGGACTCCACAAGGCCGCGGGCGTACGCCGTCTCGCCGCGCTCGCCGACGTACCCGGCCTCCGCCTGGTCGTCATCGGCGGCGGCCCCGACCGCGACTGGCTCGCCCGCCGCCTCCCCCACGCCCGCTTCACCGGGCCCCTCGGCATCGGCGACCTGACCGTCGCCCTCCCCACCCTCGACGCCCTCGTCCACCCCGGCGAGCACGAGACCGACTGCCACGCGCTGCGCGAGGCCGGCGCCTCCGGCGTGCCCGTCGTCGCGCCGCGCGCGGGCGGCGCGCCCGACGTCGTACGGCATCTGGAGACGGGCCTCCTCTACGACCCCGCCGACCCGCGCGACCTGGCGCGCGCGGTCACCTTCGTCGCCGCCGACCCGCACCGGCACCTGCTCGGCGGGGCGGCGCGGGAGCGGGCGCTGCGTCGTACCTGGGCCGACGCGGTGGACGAGCTGGTCGCCGGCGCGTATCCCGCGCTCGCCCCGGTCGTCGCCTGAGCGCGGCTACGCTCGCCGTGTGAACGACGTACGCATCGAGCGGGACGGCGACGTCACCACGATCGTGATGAGCCGCCCGGAGCGGCACAACGCGGTCGACGGGCCGATGGCGGCCGAGCTGGCCGCGGCGTTCCGGGAGTTCGAGGCGTCGGACGCGAAGGTCGCCGTACTCGCGGGCGACGGGCCGTCGTTCTGCGCGGGCGCGAACCTCAAGGCCGTCGGCACCGACCGCACCAACCGGCTCGAGCCCGACGGCGACGGGCCGATGGGGCCGACCCGGATGGACCTCGACAAGCCGGTCATCGCCGCGATCCACGGCAATGCAGTGGCGGGCGGGCTCGAGCTCGCGCTGTGGTGCGACCTGCGCGTCGCCGAGGAGGGCGCGACGCTCGGCGTCTTCTGCCGGCGCTGGGGCGTGCCGCTCATCGACGGCGGGACGATCCGCCTCCCGCGCCTGATCGGCCACAGCCGCGCCATGGACCTGATCCTCACCGGCCGCGCCGTCGACGCGCAGGAGGCGCTGAGCTTCGGTCTCGTCAACCGCGTCGTCCCCACCGGTACGGCGCGCGCCGCCGCGGTCGCGCTCGCCCACGACATCGTGCGGATGCCGCAGACCTGCCTGCGCGGCGACCGCCGCTCCGCCCGTGAGCAGTGGGGCGAGAGCGAGCAGGCGGCGCTGGGGCGGGAGTTCGAGATCGGGATGACCTCGCTGATGACGGACGGCGTCGCGGGGGCGGAGCGGTTCGCGGCGGGCAAGGGCCGCGGCGGCAGCTTCGAGGACATCTGAGCCCGA
>NZ_BAABAC010000043.1:18779-21628 GCF_039537225.1 Nocardioides ginsengisoli | reverse complement strand
TCCCCGCCGATGATCGACCCGGCAGAAGTTTCTGCCGGGTCGGCGCATTTCGCGAGCCAGTTTGTGCCGGGTCGGCGACCAGCCAGGAGACACCAGGCCCCCCGTATGACCGGCCAGAAGAGACACTCAGGAGGACACGATCCCCACCACCAGATTGATCGTGGTCGCGATGATCGCCGCGCCGAACAGGTACGAGATCAGGCAGTGCCGCAGCACCACCCCGCGGATCGCCGAGCTCTGCACCGCCGTGTCGGAGACCTGGTAGGTCATGCCGAGGTTGTAGCTGAAGTAGAAGAAGTCGCGGAACGCCGGCGGCTCGTCGGTGTTGAAGTCGATCCCGCCGGGGGTGTCGGAGTAGTAGAGGTGCGCGTAGCGGGTGGCGTACATCAGGTGCAGGGCGGCCCAGGCCATCGCGACGCCGGCGAGGGCGAGCGCGGCGGCCAGGTCGCGGCTGCCGCCGTCGCCCCTGACGAGCAGCATCACCACGCCGAGCAGGCCGGCGAGCGCGGCGACCGCGATCAGCGCCTCGTCGGCGGCGGGGCGCAGGTCCTCGCGGGTGACATTGCGCCGGGTGGCGTCGGCGTCGAGTGGCCAGAGCACGATCCACCCGAGGGCCACGTGGACGGCGCCCGTGGTCGCGATGCCGAGCAGGACGCCCAGCTCCACCGACGACAGGACTCCGAGCAGTGCGACGACGACGCCGGCGACCAGCGCCATCACCAGGCGGGGCACCAGGGCGGCGGCCAGCGGCGACGGTCGGTGGATGCGGGAGCGCGCTGCCATGCGGTCAGGCTACTGACGTTCTCTGGTATTGATGCACCATGCTGCTGCGTCGCCTGGAGTACCTCACCGCGCTCGCGCGCGAGGAGCACTTCGGGCGCGCCGCCGAGGCCTGCCACGTCACCCAGCCGGCACTGTCGGCCGGCATCCGCAAGCTCGAGCAGGAGCTCGGCGTCCAGATCGTGCGGCGCGGTCAGCGGTTCGAGGGATTCACGGCCGAGGGGACGCAGGTCCTGCAGTGGGCGCAGCGGATGCTCGCCGAGCGCACGTCCCTCGACCAGACGATCGCCGGCATGCGCGGCGGGCTCACCGGCACCCTGCGGATGGGGGCGATCCCCACCGCGCTGACGGTCGCCTCGCTGCTGACGACGCCGATGCGCGAGGAGCATCCGCGGACCAGCTTCCTGCTGCTGTCGATGTCCTCGCGCGAGATCGTCCGCCGCCTCAACGACTTCGACATCGACGTCGGCATGACGTACGTCGACGGCGAGCCCCTCGGTCGGGTCCGGGTGGTCCCGCTCTACCGCGAGCGCTACGTCTTCCTCACCCCCGCGGACGGCGAGCACGGCGCGCTCGACGCGGTGACCTGGGCCGACGCCGCCCGCTCCGCGCTCTGCCTCCTGACCGGCGACATGCAGAACCGCCGGATCATCGACGGCCACCTCGCCGACACCGGCCTCGACCCGCGGGTCGTCGTCGAGACCGACACCGTCTCGGCCGTCTACGCCCACGTCGCGTCGATGGGGCTGTCGAGCGTCGTCCCGCATGCGTGGCTGCCGTCCTTCGGCGTCCCCGACGGCATCCGGGCGATCCCGCTGCCGAAGCCGCGCCGTACCCATCAGGTCGGGCTGGTCCTCGCCGGCCAGGGCCCCGAGTCCCTGCTCGCGCGGGCGCTCGTCGACACCGCGCGCGGGCTGGATCTCGCGCGCCTGCTGGAGAGAGGTCCCGCATGACCGAGTCCGCGATCGACCGGATGCTCGCCGAGGCGCGCCGCGGCCTGCACCGGCTCACCCCCGTCGAGGCGTACGCCGCGCAGCGCGAGGGCGCCCTGCTCGTCGACGTACGACGCGAGGACCAGCGCGAGCGCTTCGGCGCCCCCGCCGACTCGATCCCGATCGACCTGAGCATCCTCGAGTGGCGGCTCGATCCCGGCAGCCCGTGGCGGATTCCCGCTACCGGACAGGGGATTCGGCTGATCCTCACCTGCCAGGAGGGCTTCAGCTCGTCCCTCGCGGCGTCCCGGCTGCAGGCGCTCGGCCTCGACGCGACCGACGTCGACGGCGGGTTCGCGGCATGGGCCGCGGCGGGTCTGCCGATCGCGCCGGAGCTGCCGCCGCGCGTCTACTGACACCCGGGCGTCAGCGAACGACCTCGCGCAGGGCGCCGTCGATCCGGCGGGTCCAGCCGCGTGCGTCGAGGTGCTCGAGCAGCGGGATGACGGTCCGGCGCGTGGTCGCCAGCGCCTGCCGGGCCTGGCTGGTCGTGAACGGCTGCGGCAGGGCAGCCAGCGCCCGCATCGCCAGCGCCGGTGCGGTCGGCAGCAGCACGATCCCCGAGCCCAGCCGGATCAGCCGGCCCTGCCGCTCGGCCGCGGCGAGCTCGCGCGCACCCAGCCCGAGCGCGGTGAGGTCGTCGGCCTCGGGCGCGGTGAACGGGTCGGCGGCGAGCCGACGCTCGAGCTCGGCGACGGCGTCCTCCGCCGGGCCCAGACCTGCGACCTGGTCGGCGGCGCGTACATAGCCCGACTCCCCCACCAGTCCGGCCTCGCCGACGACCAGGTCGACGAGGTCGTCGGACGGCAGCCCCACCAGGTCGCGGACGGCGCCACGCGAGAGCCCCACCGCCAGCGGGTCGCGCTCGTGGTGGTCGGCGACGGCGCGGACGAGCCGTCGTACCCACCCGGCGCAGGTGGCCGCGTCGACCCACCAGCCGTGCGCGGCCAGGACGCCGTCCGGAGGCGTGTTCTCGGCGCCGAGGAGGCCGAGCTGCCGCAGCCGGTCGACGGGTACGGCGCCCCGGCGGGCCACCTCCGCCCCCAGGTCTCCCCCGGGCGCGGCGGTCGCGAGCGC
>NZ_BAABAC010000043.1:0-18769 GCF_039537225.1 Nocardioides ginsengisoli | reverse complement strand
CCGGGCGCGGCCGTCGCGAGCGCGGCCGCCCGCCGCGCGGCGTCGCCGCGGCGGCTGAGCGGCGGCGGGTCGGTGTCGAGGACGAGCGCGCCGGCGACCACTCCGCTGCCGGGGTCGCGCAGCACCAGCCGGTCGCCGTGCGCGAGCGGCAGCGGACGCGCCAGCCGCAGCCGCAGGTGGTCGTCGTCGAGCGGCCGCACCCGCACCGGTACGGCGGCCGTGCCGACGTGCAGGTGCAGCTGCTCGGGCAGCGTGGGGGGACCGCTGGTGCGCCGGACGTCGACGAGATCGCTCTCGCGCCAGCCCCCGGGCGTGACGACCGCGTCGCCGCGCGCGACCTCGTCGGCCCCGATCCCCCGCAGGTTGAGGGCGACGCGGCGGACCGGCCCGACGACGTCCCGCCCCGCGCCCTCGCTCTCGATCCGGCGGACGCCGGCGCCCATCCGTCCCCGGGGGCCGAGGATCTCGACGTCGTCGCCGGCCGAGAGGGTCCCCGTGGCGAGCGTCCCGGTGACGACCGTGCCCGCGCCGGCGACGCTGAACGAGCGGTCCACCCAGAGCCGCAGCCGGCCCTCGGCCGCGGGCGGCGCGGCGTCGAGGACGTCGGCGAGCGCGGCGATCAGGTCGTCGAGTCCGTCGCCGGTGATCGCCGACAGGACGACGACCGGCGCATCGCGCAGCCCGGTGTCGGCGAGCTCGACCGCGACCTGCGCGCGGGTCCGCTCGAGCTGCTCGGCGGACGCCCGGTCGGCGCAGGTCAGCGCGACCACGCCACGACCGATCCCGAGCGCGCGGACGGCGTCCCGGTGCTCGCTGCTCTGCGCCTGCCAGCCCGCGTCGGCTGCGACGACGAAGAGCACGACGGGCGCGGGGCCGAGCCCCGCCAGCATGTTGCCGACGAACCGCTGGTGCCCCGGGACGTCGACGAAGGCGACATGCGCGCCGCTCGGCAGCGTGGTCCAGGCGTAGCCGAGGTCGATGGTCAGGCCGCGGCGGCGCTCCTCCGCCCAGCGGTCCGGCTCGATGCCGGTGAGGGCGCGGACCAGCGTGCTCTTGCCGTGGTCGACGTGACCGGCCGTCGCGACGACGTGGGCCATCACTGAGTGCCGACGGCTCGCCGGAGCGCGGCGAGGAGGCGGTGGTCGTCGGACTCCGGGACGCAGCGCAGGTCGACCAGGCAGGCGCCGTCGTGGACCCGCGGCAGGACGGCCGGGTCGCCGGTCCGCAGCGCCGCCGCGGCCGTCTCGGGGAGACGGATCGCCCAGCCCGGCAGGGGTACGCCGGGCGCCCCGCCTCCCCCGACGCGTCCGTCGTGGGCGGCGACCGGGAGGCCGAGCTCGTCGGCGATGCGCCGCGTGCGGGCCTGCAGGATCGCGGGGTCGGCGTGCAGCGCCTGCGGGACCGGCGCGGGCGGCCCGGCGAGGGTGGCCTCGAGCGCGGCGAGGGTGAGCTTGTCGACCCGGACCGCGCGGGCCAGCGGATGCGTCGCGAGCCGCTCGATGATCGCGGTGGTGCCGAGCAGGAGCCCCGCCTGCGGGCCGCCGAGGAGCTTGTCGCCGCTCGCGACGACGAGGTCGGCTCCGGCGTCGAGGGCAGCGGTGGCGTCCGGCTCGTCGCTCAGCGCGGGGTCGGGACGGAGCAGTCCGCTGCCGAGGTCGGCGACGATCGGGAGCCCGCCGGCCGCCGTCCGCAGCTCAGCGACGGAGACCTCGCTGGTGAATCCCTCGACCCGGAAGTTGCTCGGGTGGATCTTGAGGATGCAGCCGGTGTCGGGGCCGATGGCGTCGACGTAGTCGCGCAGGTGGGTGCGGTTGGTGGTGCCGACCTCGCGCAGGCGGGCGCCGGTCGACGCGATCAGGTCGGGCAGCCGGAAGCCCGCGCCGATCTCGACCAGCTCGCCCCTGCTGACGATCACCTCGCGGCCGGCGGCGAGCGCGGTCGTGGCGAGGACGAGCGCGGCGGCGCCGTTGTTGACGACCAGCACGTCCTCGGCCGCGGGACAGGCGGCGCGCAGGGCCGCGCGGGCCTGGACACCGCGCTGGGAGCGGGATCCGGTGGCGAGATCGAGCTCGACGTCGACGTACCGGCTGGCGGCGACGAGCGCCGCGACCGCCGCATCGGACAGCGGTGCGCGGCCGAGATTGGTGTGGACGACGACGCCGGTGGCGTTGAGGACCGGCCGCAGCGTCGTCGCCCGGGCCGAGGCAGCGGCGAGCACCGCGGACTCGACGTCCTCGGGCGCGATCAGCCCGTCCCGGGCCTCCTGCTGGACCCGCCGGACGAGCGCGAGCAGGTGGTCGGTCCGCGGGATCCTGCGACGCGGGTCGGTCGCGGTCACTGGTCCTCCTCGGCTTGGTCGTGGCGGAGGCGGACGGGAATCGAACCCGCCAGACCGAGATGCTCGGCCTCCTCGGTTTTGAAGACCGGGGGGCCCACCAGGAACCCATACGCCTCCCCGCCGGGAGCAACTCTAGGGCGTGGTGTCGGGCCGTAGGCTTCGGTCATGTCTGCCCCCGCGGAGGTCGGTCGCCTGACGAGCTATGCGCACGGCGGCGGATGCGCCTGCAAGATCCCGCCGGGTGAGCTCGAGGAGGCCGTGCGCGGGCTGGTCGGGCAGGCCGGGCCGGACATCCTGGTGGGCGTCGACGACGGCGACGACGCGGCCGCCGTACGGGTGCGGGACGACCTGGCGGTGCTGTCGACCGCCGACTTCTTCACGCCCGTCGTCGACGACGCCTACGACTGGGGCCGGATCGCGGCGGCCAACGCGCTGTCGGACGTCTACGCGATGGGCGGGCGTCCGGTCGTCGCGATCAACCTCGTCGGCTGGCCGCGCGACGTCCTGCCGATGGAGCTGATGCGCGAGGTCCTGCGCGGCGGCCTCGACGTCGCCGCCGAGGCCGGCTGCCCCGTCATCGGCGGCCACACCATCGACGACCCCGAGCCGAAGTACGGCATGGCCGTCACCGGCATCGCCGACCCCGACCGGCTGCTCCGCAACGACGCCGCGGTCGCGGGCCTGCCGCTGACCCTGACCAAGCCGATCGGCGTCGGCCTGCTCAACAACCGCCACAAGCAGACCGGCGAGGTCTTCCCCGCCGCCGTCGAGCTGATGGCCTCCCTCAACCGCGACGCCTCCGCCGCCGCCCTCGCCGCCGGCGCCCGCGCCGCGACCGACGTGACCGGCTTCGGCCTCCTCGGCCACCTGCACAAGCTGTGCCGGGCCTCCGGCGTCGGCGCGGTGATCGACCGGGACGCCGTACCGGTGGTCGAGGGGGCCCTCGACGCCCTCGCCGCCGGCTACGTCTCCGGCGGGACCCGCCGCAACCTCGACTGGGTCCGCCCCCACCTGCGCCCCGGCGTCGGCGTCACCGACGACGACCTGCTGCTGCTCGCGGACGCGCAGACGTCGGGCGGGCTGCTGGTGGTCGGCGAGGTGCCGGGACATCCGGTGATCGGGCACACGGTGGCGGGCGCGGGGGTCGACGTCCGCTGATCGTTCGTCGTACCGGACGTTCTGGTCGTATTTTGGGCTGTTTTGCGACCGTTTCGTCCGGTACGACGGTCAGCGGGCGGTCGTGATCGAGTCCGACGTCTCCCCCGCGGCCCGGCGCGCGGCCAGCCGGCGTCGTTGCGGCTCGACGACGTACCGCGGGTCCTTGGTCGAGTGGATGCCCGCCTCGAACACCCCGAACCGGGTCAGCGCGGAGGCGCCGAGCAGCGCCAGCCCCGACAGGACGGCGAGCGGCCGGCGCCGTCCGCCGACCACGGTCCCCACCGCGCCGGCGAGCGCGAGGCGCTCGCTCCAGCGCAGCATCGTGCCGGCCTGGCCGTGGTGGAGGGGCTCGGCGGCGACCGGGTCCATCCGGCGCTCCATCAGCCTCATCGCGGCGACGTCGCCGATCACGCCCAGCACGGCGAGGGCGCGCGCCGGGCCGGCCTCGCCGACGGGCGTGGTGACCATGGCGAGTCCGGCGGAGGCGAGGCTCGCGGAGCTGACGAAGACGAACGGCAGGTCGCGGTGGGTGGCGTTCCAGGTGGGGACGGCCGTGTCGGCCAGCAGTACGGCGGTGTAGCCGGCCAGCGGCGCCGCGAAGACCGCCGCCTCCAGGCCCGCCGGCCCTTCCAGCGCGCGCAGCACCGGACGGAGGGGGCCGAGCGGCAGACGTGACCCGGACATCCGGTCGACCTCGGCGCCCACGGCGACGGTCAGGCCGCCCGCATAGGCGGTGAGGATCCACGACCCGACGCTCATCGGCGAGGTCACCTTGAACGTCCGCAGCATGTTGTAGAACCGGCTCGGCTTGCCCAGGTCGGCGACCAGCGCGACTCCCCCGAGCCCGATCGCGGCCATCGCCGACAGCCGCGCATTGCGCCGCAGCACCGCGCGTCCAGTCAGCTGCGCGCCCGCGGCCAGCAGCCCCGAGCCGCCGGCGACACCACCGAGGAACAGGTAGGCGGGGATCTCGTGGCCCCACGGCGGCGCCTTGACGATCGGCTTGTCGTAGTACGACGTGAACTCGGCCTCGGGGACCATCAGCTCCTCGCGACCGCCACGCCGCCCGCCCGGACGGCGACCACGCCCCCGGCGCCGACGATCCTCCGGCGGGCGCACCTCGTCGTACTCGCTCATCGTCCCCTCCAGAACGCCACCGCCGCGGCCGCGACCATCCCGGCCATCGCCACACCGGCGCGCTTGTACATCGTCATCAGGTCGGCGGTGCAGACCCGCGGGTCCGGCGGCAGGCCGTAGACCTCGGGCTCGTCGAGCAGCAGGAACACCGCGCCGGTGCCGCCGACGCCGTCGAGCTCATTGGCGCCGTAGAGCCGGGCCTCGGTCATCCCCTGCGCGTGCAGCTCGGCCACCCGCTCCCGCGCGGTCTCGACCATCGTGGCGTGGTCGCCGAACTTGATCGACGTCGTCGGGCAGGTCTGCGCGCACGCCGGCGTCTCGTCGTCGACGAGCCGGTCGTAGCAGAGCGTGCACTTCTGCGCGACGCCCCGCTTCGGCACCGGCGGCTGCTCGCCCTTGCGATGCCCCTCCCGGTACGTCGGCGCGGCGGTGCCGTCGCTGCGTCGCTCGACGACGCCGAACGGACAGCCCGCGACGCACGTGCCGCATCCGTTGCAGACGTCCGGCTGGATCACGACGGTGCCGAACTCGGTCCGGAAGAGCGCGCCCGTGGGGCACACGTCGAGACAGCCCGCATGGGTGCAGTGCTTGCAGACGTCGGAGGCCATCAGCCACCGGAACTCCGGCGTCTCCGGCGGCGACAGGTCGGGGGCGGGCGCGCCGATCGTCGGCATGCCGAGCGACACCAGCGCCTGTCCCGACGTACGGGCGGCGGCGATCTGCTCGCGTCCCTGCTCGACGAACGCCACGTGTCGCCAGGTGCTGGCGCCCAGCGAGACCGTGTTGTCGTAGGACATCCCGGTCAGCTCGAGGTCGCCGTCGCGCGGGTTCTGGTTCCACTCCTTGCACGCGACCTCGCAGGCCTTGCAGCCGATGCAGATCGAGGTGTCGGTGAAGAAGCCCTTGCGCGGATGCGTGTGCTCCGGCGTCCAGGCCGCGTCGGCGGTCGGGTCGGTCGGACCGCTCAGCTGGCCCACTACAAGCCCTCCTTCTCCGGGTCGGTCACCAGCTGGGTGCCGGTCGTCACCGAGACCCCCGCCCGCTCCTGGTACGACGCGACCAGGCGCTGCAGGTCGGCTCCCTGCGGGCGCCGTCCGGCGATCACGTCGCAGGAGGCCACCTTCGACTCCTGGATCTGCGTGTTCGGGTCGAGCATCACGCCGAGCAGGTCGTTGGCCGCGTCGCCCGTGACGACGGCGTCGCTGCCGACGCCCCAGTGGTAGGGCAGGCCGACCTGCTGGACCTCGCGGCCGTTGATGGTCAGGCTCTTCACCCGATCGGTCACCAGCACCCGCGCCTCGATCGCGGCGCGCGGCGAGATGATCGTCGCCCAGCCGCCGTTCTCGAGGCCGCGTTCGGCGGCGAGCTGCGGCGATACCTCGCAGAACATCTCCGGCTGCAGCTCCGCGAGGTACGGCGACCAGCGGCTCATCCCACCCGCGGTGTGGTGCTCGGTGAGCCGGTAGGTCGTGAACACGAACGGGTAGACGTCGGCCCCCGGCTGTCCCGCGCTCGGCGCCTCCATGTTGTCGGCGCGCGGCAGCAGCACCCGCGCGGGCGCCTGCTGCTGCGGGTAGAGCGCGTTGCGCACCGGCGACTCGGCCGCCTCGTAGTGGGTCGGCAGCGGGCCGTCGACGAGTCCCTTGGGCGTGTACAGCCAGCCCTTGCCGTCGGCCTGCATGATGAAGGGGTCGTCGCCGGCGAGGCCCTCGGCGCCGCCGAGCGACGGGTCGGGGCGGGCATGCGGGTCCTTGTCGACCGGGAAGTCGGGGACGTCGTCGCCGACCCAGCGGCCGGCCTCGGCGTCCCACCACAGGTACTTCTTGCGCTCACTCCACGGGTTGCCGTCGCGGTCGGCCGACGCGCGGTTGTAGAGCACCCGGCGGTCGGCCGGCCACACCCAGCCCCACTGCGACTGGGAGACGCCTCCCCCGCCCTGGGGGACGCGGCGCGCGGCCTGGTTGTGGCCGTCGGCGTAGACGCCGGTGTAGATCCAGCAGCCGCCGGCGGTGGTGCCGTCGGCCTTCATCTCCGTGTACGCCGACAGCGGCGTGCGGTCGGCCACGACGTAGCCGTTGATCTCGGCGAGCACCGCCTGCGGGTCGGGGTTGCCGTGCGCGTCGGGCGGATAGTCCCAGGTGAGGTCGAGCAGGGGCCGGTCGCGCGGGTCGGTCGAGTCGGCCAGCCGGGCGCGGATCCGCACGCCCAGCTCGTGGAAGAAGTCGAGCTCGCTCTGCGCCTGGCCCGGCGGCTGCACGGCCTGGTGCCGCCACTGGAGCATCCGCTGCGTCTGGGTGAACGACCCCGCCTTCTCGACGTGCGTCGCGGCTGGCATGAAGAACACCTCGGTCGCGATGTCCTCGGTGCGCAGCTCGCCGGACGCGATCTCGGGTCCGTCCTTCCACCAGGTCGCGGACTCGATCATGTTGAGGTCGCGGACGACGAGCCACTTCAGCTGCGCCATCGCCATCCGCTGCTGGCGGCCGTTGGCCGAGCCGACGGCGGGATTCTGGCCGAGGACGAAGTAGCCGTCGACCTTGCCGTCGAGCATCTCGCACGTCGTCTGGTAGGTGCCGTGCGCGCCGCTGAGCCGCGGCAGGTAGTCGAACGCCCAGTCGTTGTCGGCGGTCGCCGCGTCGCCCCACCACGCCTTCAGCAGGCTGACGACGTAGTTCTCGGCGTACGCCCAGAAGCCCTTCTGCTGCTTCGACGCGATCGCGCCGATGTAGTCGGCGTAGGTGTCGTGGACGCCGACGCTCGGCATCGGCAGATAGCCGGGCAGCAGGTTGAAGAGGGTCGGGATGTCGGTCGAGCCCTGGATGCTGGCGTGTCCGCGCAGCGCCATGATCCCGCTGCCGGGGCGGCCGACATTGCCCATCAGCAGCTGCAGGATCGCGGCGGTGCGGATGAACTGCGCGCCCAGCGTGTGCTGGGTCCAGCCGGTCGCGTAGCCGAAGCAGGTGGTCCGCTCCCGGCCGGAGTTCGCGGCGATGGCGTGGGCGACATAGGCGAAGTCGTCGAGGCTGATGCCGCACATGTCGCGCACCATCTCGGGGGTGTAGCGCGCGTAGTGGCGCTTGAGGATCTGGAAGACCGAGCGCGGGTGCGTCAGCGTCTCGTCGCGGACGACGCCCGCGTGCTCCAGCGCCGGACCGCCCGAGCCGTGCTCGTCGCCCGCCGCGCGCGCCGACGCGCTGGCGCCGTGCTCGTCACCGGCCGGCGCCGCCACGCCACCGCCCGTGGGATCGGCGTACGCCCACGACGAGTTGTCGTACTTGCCGGTCTCGGGGTCGAAGCCGGAGAACAGGCCGCCGAGGTCCTCGGTGTCGCGGAAGTCCTCGTTGACCAGGGTCGCGGCGTTGGTGAACGCGACGACGTAGTCGTGGAAGTAGAGGTCGTTGCTGAGCATGTGGTTGATCAGCCCGCCGAGGAAGACGACGTCGGAGCCGGCCCGGATCGCGACGTGCTTGGTCGCCACGGCCGAGGTCCTGGTGAACCGCGGGTCGACGTGGATCACCTTGGCGCCCTTGGCGAGCGCCTCACTGACCCACTGGAAGCCCACGGGGTGCGCTTCGGCCATGTTGCCGCCCATCAGGATGATGCAGTCGGCGTTGGCCATGTCCTGGAGGGACTGCGTGGCACCGCCACGCCCGAACGAGGCTCCCAGACTGGGAACCGTGGCGGAGTGTCAAATACGAGCCTGGTTCTCGATCTGGATCGCGCCGGCGGCGGTGAAGAGCTTCTTGATCAGGTAGTTCTCTTCGTTGTCGAGCGTCGCGCCGCCGAGCGAGGCGATCCGCATCGTGCGCCGCAGCGGGCGCCCGTGCTCGTCGTGGTCCTGCCAGCCGTGGCGGCGGGCGGCGAGGAAGCGGTCGGCGATCATGTCGATCGCGGTGTCGAGGTCGAGGTCGGTCCAGTCGGTGGCGTACGGCGCCCGGTAGCGGATCCGCGTCTGGCGCAGCGGGTTGTTGACCAGCTGCTCGCTCGAGGAGCCCTTGGGGCACAGCCGTCCCCGCGAGATCGGCGAGTCGGGGTCGCCCTCGATCTGGACGACCTTCTCGTCCTTGACGTAGACCTTCTGGCCGCACCCGACGGCGCAGAACGGGCAGACGCTCCGGACGACGCGGTCGGCGGTCGCCGTACGGGGCTGGGTGGCGCGGGTCCGCGCGGACTGCACGGCGGGCCCCCGGCCGAACCGGTCACCGGTCAGGGCCTGGCGGAGGACGGGCCACTCGAGCGGGCTCCACGCTGCCATGTCAGCGACCTTACCGCTCGATCGCCATGGTGGGGCGGGGTAGACGGACGCGTCCGGAGACGAGTGCCGCCGCGGCCACGCCGGCGACCACGCCGAGCACCGTGTCGGCCCCGCGGGCGAGCAGCAGGTCGAGCGGGTCGGACGGCGCCGCGAGCTCGGTCATCAGCATGATCAGCGGCGTGAAGAAGCCCAGCGCGATGCCGTGGTGGCGGGCCAGGAAGAGCTCGGTCGGGAACAGCAGCGCGATCGCCACCAGCGCCAGGACGGCGGGCCGCGGCTCCGGCAGCAGGACGGCGGCGGTGACGAGCAGGCCGGCGAGCGTGCCGGCGACGCGGTGGCCGGCGCGGTCGACGACGGCGCGCAGGTCGAGCGGCTCGCCGGGCGTGATCACCGCGAGCGGTACGGCGGCCGCCGTCATCGCCCAGTTGGCGTGATCGAGCCCCAGGCCGAGTCCGAGCAGCCCGGCCGCCGCGGTGGCCAGCGCGTAGCGGATCGCCTGCGCGACGGCGCCCGCCGGCAGCCCGGTCTCCCTCGGCTCGGCGTCGGCGGCAGGTGCGGGGTCGCGGTCGAGCAGCCCGAGCGCCATCGCCCCGACCGCGGTGCCCGCGCAGAGCGCGATCGCGACCCACGGCGCGACCAGCGCCGGGCTGACGCTGGCCGTGGCGCCGAGCGCGAAGATCCCGAAGAAGGGCCCGCCGGGGCGCAGCCGGAGCCGGTCGGTGACCAGCGAGCCGAGGGTGGCGAAGCCGATCACGGCGAGCAGCAGCACGCGCGCCGGGGCGTCGGTGGCGGCGAGTGTGACGCCGAGACCGACCCCGGTGACGATCATGCCCGCGCCGTGGAACTGGTGCCTCAGCCGCTCCCGCGGCCCGGCGGCGCGGCCGTACATGCCGGCGAACGAGCCGAAGACGACGTACAGCAGCAGGTCGGGGCGGCCCACGACGAGCAGCACCGCGCCGGGCACGAGCAGCCCGAGCGCGACCCGGGCCGCGTGCCGGTGGTCGGACGGCGGCTGCCTCACTCCGGCAGGGTCCCTCGGATCGTCATGCACGTCAAAGATCGATCGTGCATGGCCTGATCAGCGATGTCTATCGATCGCCGCCCCGGCGAGCGACGCCTAGGGTGGACTCCCGCCCGCACTCCCGGAGGTCCGCTGCCGATGCCCACCCCGCAGGCCGTGCTCGCCCCGCTCACCGAGTCCGCGATCTTCTTGACCCTCACCCTCGACGAGTCCGCGCCCGGCGTCGCGGACACCGTGCGCGCACTGCTCGGCGACGTCGGCGGACTGCGCCGCTCGGTCGGCTTCCGCATCCCCGAGGGCGAGCTGACCTGCGTCGCCGGCATCGGAGCCGACGCCTGGGACCGGGTCTTCTCCCTCTCCCGCCCCGCCGGCCTGCATCCCTTCCGCGAGGTCGCCGGCGCCCGGCACCGCGCGCCGGCCACGGCGGGCGACCTCTTCTTCCACCTGCGCGCCCACCGCCTCGACCTCTGCTTCGAGCTCGCCCAGCACCTGGTCGACCGGCTGGCCGGCGTCGCGCGCGTCGTCGACGAGGTCCACGGCTTCCGCTCCTTCGACCAGCGCGACCTGCTCGGGTTCGTCGACGGCACCGAGAACCCCGAGGGCGACGAGAGGTCGGCAGCCGTGCTCATCGGCGCCGAGGACGCGTCGTACGCCGGCGGCAGCTATGTCGTCACCCAGAAGTACGTCCACGACCTCACCGCCTGGAACGCCCTCAGCATCGAGGACCAGGAGCGGGCCGTCGGCCGCACCAAGCTCGCCGACGTCGAGCTGGCCGACGACGTCAAGCCGAGCAACGCGCACGTCGCGCTCACGACGATCGTCGACGACGACGGCACCGAGCGCGCCATCGTGCGCGACAACATGCCCTTCGGCCGGGTCGGCGCCGGCGAGTTCGGCACCTACTTCATCGGCTACGCCAAGGAGCCCGGCGTCATCGAGGAGATGCTCGAGAACATGTTCGTCGGCAGGCCGGCCGGCAACCACGACCGGGTGCTCGACTTCTCGACCGCGCTCACCGGGACGCTCTTCTTCGTCCCGTCCGCCGACCTCCTCGACGCCGCCGACGACGGAGCACCCGGCGAGTAAGGCTTGCCTTACGTGCGTATCTCACATGATCCCGGTCACCTACCGGCCGGTAGCGGGAGTAGCCTGACCTCCCGTGGCATCGACGACGCGTCCCCCATTGGTGAAGGGCTCCCGTGCAGCCCGTTCGACCATCGCCCTCAAACTCCTCATGGCCGCCAGCGGCCTGCTGTTCATCGCCTTCGTTCTGGGGCACATGTACGGCAACCTCAAGGCCTTCGCGGGCGAGGAGACCTTCAACGAGTACGCACACCACCTCCGTGTACTGGGTGAGCCACTGCTCCCCTACTCGGGATTCCTCTGGATCATGCGCGTCGGCCTCCTGGTCGCGCTCGTCGTCCACGTGGGCTCCGCGGTGGCTCTGGCGAGGCGCGCGGCGAAGGCCCGCCCGGTGAAGTACGCCGTGAAGAAGAACAACGGCTCGTCCTTCTCCTCGCGCACCATGCGCTGGGGCGGCGTGACGATCCTGATCTTCATCGTGTGGCACCTGCTCAACTTCACCATCGTCAAGATCAACCCGAGCAACGGCGACACCGGCGGCGAGAACCCCTACCGCCTCCTCGTCGACACCTTCGACACCCCGTGGATGACGGTCATCTACCTCCTGGCGATGGCGGCGCTCGCGCTGCACCTGCACCACGGCACCTTCAGCTCGCTGCAGACGCTCGGCTTCACCAACTCCGCCACCTCCCGCGCCCGTGCGCGTGCGGCCGGCTGGGTCGTCGCCATCGTGGTCGCCGGCGGCTTCTCGCTGGTCCCGCTGTCCGTGCTCGTCGGCATCATCGAGAAGTAAGGGGCCAACGAACATGGCTGCAGGAACCCACTACCTCCCCGGTCTCACCGAGACCAACACGCCGTCGGTCCAGACCTCCGACGACGCCGCCGGCTACTACGAGCTCGGCGACAAGCTGGTCGACCCCCACGCGCCCACCGGCCCGATCGCCGAGCGCTGGACGACGCGCAAGTTCGAGAACCGCCTGGTCAACCCGGCCAACCGGCGCAAGCTCGACATCATCATCGTCGGCACCGGCCTCGCCGGTGGCGCCGCCGCCGCCACGCTCGGCGAGGCCGGCTACAACGTGAAGTCCTTCTGCTACCAGGACTCCCCGCGCCGGGCGCACTCGATCGCCGCCCAGGGCGGCATCAACGCCGCGAAGAACTACAAGGAGGACGGCGACTCGACGTACCGTCTCTTCTACGACACGGTCAAGGGCGGCGACTACCGCTCGCGCGAGTCGAACGTCTACCGCCTCGCCGAGGTCTCGGCCAACATCATCGACCAGTGCGTCGCGCAGGGCGTTCCCTTCGCCCGCGAGTACGGCGGCCTGCTCGACAACCGCTCGTTCGGCGGCGTCCAGGTCTCCCGCACGTTCTACGCGCGGGGCCAGACGGGCCAGCAGCTGCTGATCGGCGCCTACCAGGCCATGGAGCGCCAGGTCGCGGCCGGCACCGTCGAGCAGTTCACCCGCCACGAGATGCTCGACCTGATCGTCATCGACGGCAAGGCCCGCGGCATCGTCGCGCGCGACATGGTGACCGGCGCGATCGAGACCCACCTCGCCGACGTCGTCGTCCTCGCCTCCGGCGGCTACGGCAACGTCTTCTACCTGTCGACCAACGCGATGGGCTCCAACGTGATGGCGGCGTGGCGCGCGCACCGCAAGGGCGCCTACATGGCCAACCCCTGCTACACGCAGATCCACCCGACCTGCATCCCGATCTCGGGCGCGCACCAGTCGAAGCTGACCCTGATGTCGGAGTCGCTGCGCAACGACGGCCGGATCTGGGTGCCCAAGAAGGCCGAGGACTGCGAGAAGGACCCGCGGGACATCCCCGAGGAGGACCGCGACTACTACCTCGAGCGCATCTACCCGTCGTTCGGCAACCTGGTCCCCCGCGACATCGCCTCGCGTGCGGCCAAGTACATGTGCGACGAGGGCCGCGGCGTCGGTCCCGCGATCGAGGAGCCCCAGCCCGACGGCACCACCAAGATGGTCCGGCGCGGCGTCTACCTCGACTTCGCCGACGCGATCAAGCGTCTCGGCAAGGACGGCGTCGAGGAGAAGTACGACAACCTCCTCGACATGTACGAGCGGATCACGGGCGAGAACCCGTACGAGGTGCCGATGCGCATCTACCCCGCCGTCCACTACGTCATGGGCGGCCTGTGGGTCGACTACGAGCTCCGCTCCAACATCGACGGCCTGTTCGTCACCGGTGAGGCCAACTTCTCCGACCACGGCGCCAACCGTCTCGGCGCCTCGGCCCTGATGCAGGGTCTCGCCGACGGCTACTTCGTCCTCCCGAACACCATCCGCGAGTACCTCGCCGACGGCCCGTTCGAGAAGATCGACGACACGCACCCCGAGGTCAAGGCGACGCTGGACGCCGTCAACGAGCGCGTGGCCACGCTGATGTCGATCAACGGCACCCGCTCGGTCGAGTCCATCCACAAGGAGCTCGGCTCCATCATGTGGGAGTACTGCGGCATGGAGCGCACCGAGGAGGGCCTCAAGCTCGCGATCGAGAAGATCAAGCAGCTCCGCAAGGAGTTCTGGACCAACGTCCGCGTGCTCGGCTCCCCCGAATCGCTCAACCAGGACCTCGAGAAGGCCAACCGCGTCGCCGACTTCATCGAGCTCGGCGAGCTCATGTGCATCGACGCCCTCAACCGCCGCGAGTCCTGCGGCGGCCACTTCCGTGCCGAGTCCCAGACCGAGGACGGCGAGGCGCTGCGCCACGACGACGAGTTCGCGTACGTCGCGGCCTGGGAGTGGGGCGGCGACTCCAACGACGGCGGCAAGCCGATCCTGCACAAGGAAGACCTGATCTACACCGCTATCGAGCTCAAGCAGAGGAGCTACAAGTGAGCGAGCGAAGCGAGCGAACGAACATGTACTGCGAAGCCGCTTCACTTGTGGCCGATGCGAAGCGAGGACTCAAGTGAAGCTCACCCTCAAGATCTGGCGGCAGGAGAACGCCGCTGCCCAGGGTGCGATGCGCACCTACGAGCTCGACGGCGTCTCCTCCGACATGTCCTTCCTGGAGATGCTCGACCTGCTCAACGAGCAGCTCGTCACGGGCGGCGAGGAGCCGGTCGCGTTCGACTCCGACTGTCGCGAGGGCATCTGCGGCATGTGCTCGCTGATGATCAACGGCGAGGCGCACGGCCCGGAGGTCACCACGACCTGCCAGCTGCACATGCGCTCGTTCAGCGACGGCGACACGATCACGATCGAGCCGTGGCGCGCCGAGCCGTTCCCGGTCATCAAGGACCTGGTCGTCGACCGCTCCGCGTTCGACCGGATCATCCAGTCCGGCGGCTTCATCTCGGCCAACACCGGCTCCGCGCCCGAGGCCAACTCGGTCCCGGCCCCGCGTGACAAGGCGATGCGCGCGTTCAACGTCGCGACCTGCATCGGCTGCGGCGCCTGCGTCGCCGCCTGCCCGAACGGCTCGGCGTCCCTCTTCCTGGGCGCCAAGATCACCCACCTGGGCGAGCTGCCGCAGGGCCAGCCGGAGCGCTGGACCCGCGTCGTCGACATGGTCGGCCAGCACGACCACGAGGGCTTCGGTGGCTGCACGAACATCGGTGAGTGCGCCTCGGCCTGCCCGAAGGAGATCCCGCTCGACGTGATCTCCCAGCTCAACAAGGACCTGCGCACCGCGCTGAAGAACGGTCACTGACCGCTTCGACGTCCGATCCGGCGCCGCACCAGCCTGGCTGGTGCGGCGCCGGCGCTTTTCGGGGAGTCGGCGGCACGAACCATCCACCGTTCGCGTCGAAATCAGCCGATCCGGCCCGAAACAGCCCGAACCGTGGATGGTTGAGGAAGCCGCTCCCTGACCAGACCCGGTTCTGGCACGATCACCCCGTGGGGGCCAGCACGATCCGAGCACGGATGCAGGACCACCACGCCCACCTCCACATGAGGCGGTGGATGCTCGACTTCGACCAGGCCGAGGCCGAGCGGGACTTCCTCCGGCACGACGACGCCCAGGGTCTGCGTGCCGCCACCTTCGCGCTCGCGATCGGGATCCTCTTCACCAGTGCGTACGGCGTGGTGGACGCCCTGGTCCTGCCCGACAACCTGCTCCCGGCGCTCCTGCTCCGCGTCGCTCTGGTCTCGGTGTTGGTGGTCTCCGCGGCCACGCTGCGCGCGCCGATCATCAGGGACCACCTGCAGACGGCGTCGGTCCTGCTGCTCACGATCCTGCTGCTCGGCCTCGGCCCGGCGCTGGCCCAGGTGGGCGATTTCCCGACGGAGTACCTGCGCACCTCGGCGACGATCACCCTGCTCGGCGCGATCGGCCTGCTGCGGCTGCGGATGCACGCGGTGATGGCGATCGAGGCGGTGTTCGTCGTGGTCTGCCTGACCTTCCCCGGCGCGCTGGGCGGGGTCGACGCGATCGGGGCGCACGTGGCGCCGACGGTCGGCATCGCGGCGATCGCGTGGGTGGTCGCCTATGCACTGGAGCGGCTGCGCCGTACCGACTTCCTGCGCCAGCGCGAGGTGGAGGCGGAGCGGGCCCGGTCGGAGGAGATCCTGCACAACGTGCTGCCGGTGCCGATCGCGCAGCGGCTACGCACCGAGCGCGGCGCGATCGCTGACTCGGCGCCGAGCGTGAGCGTGCTCTTCTCCGACATCGTCGGCTTCACGCCCGTGTCGGAGGCGCTCTCCCCCGAGGAGCTGGTGCACCTGCTCGACACGATGTTCCGCGAGTTCGACGCGCTCTGCGACGAGCGCGGCATCGAGAAGATCAAGACCGTCGGCGACGCATACATGGCGGTCGCCGGCCTCCCGACGCCCGACGACGACCACGCGGCGTCGCTGGCCGAGCTCGCCCTCGACATGCAGCGCACGCTGACGCGCCTCTCCCCCGCCTGGCCGAGCCCGATCGCGATGCGGATCGGCATCGCGTCCGGACCGGTGGTCGCGGGGGTCATCGGGCAGCGGAAGTTCACCTACGACCTGTGGGGCGACACGGTCAACACCGCCAGCCGGATGGAGTCCCACGGCCGCCCGCACCGGATCCAGGTCTCCGCCGCGACGCATGCGCTGCTCGAGAGCCGCTACATGTTCAGCGACCCGCAGGTGATCGACGTCAAGGGCAAGGGGCCGATGACGACGTACTTCCTGCTGGGCGCGCCGGCCTAGGCCCAGGGCCGCTCGCGCGGGAGGTCGGCCGCCGCCCGCTGCAGCATCGCGTTGTACGCCGCCAGCTCCGCGTCGCCGTCCCGGTCGGCCGCCCGGTCGCGCCGACGGGCCTCCCGATCGTCGTCGCGCCACCACTGGATGACGAGCACGACGATGACCATCACCATGGGGACCTCGCCGAGCGCCCAGTTCATCGCGCCGGCGAGCTGCTGGTCGTCGGCGAGACTCCGCACGTAGGGCACGTCGAGCAGCCGGAAGTAGTCGCCGCCGATGATCCGCTCCGAGCCCATGACGCTGATCGAGAAGAAGGCGTGGAAGGGCATGGTGACGAGGAGCAGCATCAGTCGCCCGACGTACGACGTCCCGCGCCCCGGCCGGTCGCCGATGAGCACCTCGAAGAACACCAGCCCGGCCAGCAGGAAGTGCGCCTCCATCGCCAGGTGTCCGAGGTGATGGCGCATGAGGGTGTCGAAGAGGCCGCTGAAGTAGACGGCGTACAGGCTGCCGACGAGCAGGACGGCGGCCGTGACCGGGTGCAGCACCAGCCGCGACAGCCGCGAGTCCAGCGCCGCGGCGAGAAGCTGGCGCGGGCCGGTGCCGCCGGGGACGTCGCTGCCCGGCAGCGCCCGCAGCGCGAGCTGGAGCGGGCGACCGGACACGAGCAGGATCGGCGCGACCATCGACAGCAGCATGTGCGCGGCCATGTGGGCGCTGAACATCACGCCGGAGTAGGTGCCGAGCCCGCCGAAGGTGGCGTAGCCGACGACGGCGAGCCCCGCGAACCAGACGATCGTGCGTCCGAGCGACCAGTGGTCGCCGCGGCGGCGCAGGGTCCGGATCCCGACCAGGTACGCCGCGGCGCCGACCCCCACGACCAGGAACCCCAGCCCCGACGGCGTGAACGACCACAGCAGCCGCCCCAGCGTCGGCGCGGGCGGCAGCGGGCCGCCCAGCAGCGTCTCGGCGAGCGTGGTGAGCGTCGTGGGCGCGGGCGGCGGGGTCCGGGCGAGGCCGACGCCGGCGCCGACCGCCACCGCCATCACGAGCAGCTCGAGGCCGGCGAGGCGGAGCAGCAGCGCCCAGTCCGG
This sequence comes from Nocardioides ginsengisoli, assembly GCF_039537225.1. Taxonomy (NCBI): domain Bacteria; kingdom Bacillati; phylum Actinomycetota; class Actinomycetes; order Propionibacteriales; family Nocardioidaceae; genus Nocardioides; species Nocardioides ginsengisoli. The sequence continues at coordinate 1,530 of NZ_BAABAC010000043.1, read as the reverse complement.
CACGGCGAGCGCGACCACCCGCCGGCGCACGCTGAGCCCGATCGCGCCGAGGGCGAGCAGGGCGGCGGTCTTGACCAGCACCACGACGCCGTACGACGACGCGAGGTGCCCGAGGCTGCCGAGCCGCACCCAGGCGCTGACGATCCCCGAGGCCGCGGTCAGCCCGAGGCACCAGCCGGCGAGCGAGGAGAACCGCCGCAGCGCCCGGTCGCGGACCTGTCCGGCGACCGCGAGGTGCCACCACAGCGCAAGCACGCCGCCGATCCACACCACCGCGGTCGTCACGTGCACGACCAGGGCGAGGACCGCCGTGTCGTGGTGCCCCGCCGACGCCGCGTGACCGGTCAGGAGCGGCGGGACGACGGCCGCGAGCCCGAGCCCGAGGAGCACCAGCGCAGCGCGCGCGGTGAGGACCCACCGCGCCGCGACCGCGACGACGAGCGCCAGCGCGGCCTGGGCCAGCAGCGCCCGTGGCTGGTCGACGCCGGTCGCGAAGCCGCGCAGCTCGTGCCAGCGGATCGAGGTGACCGGCACCGCGAACTGGTCGGAGTAGGCGAGGACGACCTGTGCCAGGGCCACGACGAACCACGCGGCGGCGAGCGGGCGGACCGGGCGCAGCGCGCGGAACGCCGTACTGCCCAGCTCGTCGGCGGGCCGCCGCATGGTCAGCGGCGTCACCAGCAGCGCCGCGACGACCGCGACCGCGAGGACGTCGGACGCGAGCCGGAGCAGCGGTAGGCCCCATCCGGTCAGCCGGCCAGGATCGGGGATGCCCGCGACCGGGGCCTGCGGCGCTCCCCCGCCGGCGAGCAGGACGACGGTCGTCGCGCCCGCCGCGAGGACGACACCGGCCGCGACCGGCGCCAGGGACCGTCGGGTCATCGGGTTCGCCGCCGGGTCCAGAGCAGGAGGCCGCCGACGACCACGAACAGCCCGACCGCGACGCCCGCGACGACCGGCAGCCGCGCGGAGCTCTCGGCCTCGACGACCGGCGCCGCCTCCGTGCCGACCGCGAAACCGATCGTGCCCGCCACCGCGTGGCCGTCCTCGGAGACCACCCGGTAGGCGATCTCGTAGCCTCCCTTCGCGGCGCCCTTGCCGGCGCCCTTGCGCGCGACGGCGACGCTGACCGAGGGACCGTCGACCTTCACCTCGCCGCGGTCGACGCGGGTGCCGTCGGCGGCCGTGACCACGACGTACGCCGGCGTTCCGATCGGCTCACTGAACTCCAGCGAGACCGACGCCGGCAGCCGGTCGAGCCGCTGGCCCTCGGCAGGGTCGCTGGTGACCAGGCCGGCGTGGGCGGAGGCGGGCAGGCTCCAGCCGGAGAGGAGGACGGCGGCGAGCGCCGAGGCGAGCGCGGGCAGGACGAGGAGATGCTTCTTCACGGGTGCTTTCCGTTCGGTGGGCGCGCGGGCGCGCGCAGGGGCGCGACGCGCGCCACCGGGGACGGTCAGCGCACGGCGCAGAGGGCGAGGGGTACGGCGAGCGCCGGCGGCGGCCGGGGCCGGCCCACGCGCCCGGCGAGCC
>NZ_BAABAC010000042.1:0-142825 GCF_039537225.1 Nocardioides ginsengisoli | reverse complement strand
GGGGCGGTGGAGGGGCATGCAGCGGACGGTAGGCGGGGTGGAGGGGGTGGGGCGTGGGGGTTCGGGGCGGCTGTGGAGAGGGGGTGGGGCGCGGGTGGGGTTGTGGAGAGAAAGTGGTGGTGGGCGTGACGGGTGGGGCGCAAGGCAGCGCCGGCGCGCGGCCGAGCAGCCCTCGCCGGCTCGGAGCGAGGAGCGAGGAGCGAGGAGCGAGGACGGAGGGCTCAGGCCGACGGGGCGTCGAGGTCGAGCACCGGCGCCACGCAGATCGCCAGCATCCCCGGCCCCACGTGCGCCCCGAGCACACCGCCGAGCTCGACGCACCGCACGGCCTCGCCGGTGCGGGCGGGAACCAGCCGGTCACCCAGCTGCTCGGCGACCCGCTCCGCCATGGCGTGCGCGCGGTCCTCGGCCGCCAGGTGCGCCACGCACGCCTCGACGGCGCCGTCGCCGGCGGCTTCGAGGGCGAGGGCCTCGAGGCGGGCGATGGCCTTGGCGGCGGTGCGGACCTTGGCCTGGGGGGCGATGACGCCGTCGACGATGCCGAGGAGGGGCTTGACGGCGAGCGCGCCGCCGAAGACGGCGGCGGCGGCGCCCACCCGGCCGCCACGGCGGAGGTACTCGAGGGTGTGGACGTAGAAGAGCGAGGTCGCGGCAGCAGCACGCGAACGCGCGGCCTCCGCGGCCTCGGCCGCGGCGCCGCCGCGGCCGATCACGTCGAGCGCCGACTCCACGGCGTACCCCGTGGCGACCCCGACCTGGCGCGTGTCGACACAGGTGACGGGCACCGGCGCGCCCCGCGAGGCGACGAGGGCGGACTCGAAGGTCCCGCTCACCTCCGCGGAGAGGTGGATGGAGACGATCTCGGTCGCGCCCTCGTCGGCGAGGCGGGCGTAGAGGTCGGCGAAGACGGTCGGGGCGGGACGGGAGGTGCTGACCGCGCGCTTCTCGCGCAGCGCGACGGCGAGCCGCTCGGGAGTGACCTCCTCGTCGCCCTCGTCGTAGACGTCGTCGCCGATGACCACCTGCAGCGGCACCACGTGCACGCCGCTCTCCCGCGCGACCTCGGCGGGGACGGTCGAGGTGGAGTCGGTGACCACGACGATCGACATGCGGCTGAGGCTATCGGTACCCGCCCCAGTCCGTCCGCCACGCGAGCACGAGCCGCGTGAGCGCGTAGTGCACGAGTCCCGCGACGGCGAAGGCCGGCAGCGAGGCGGTGAGGTAGCGGAACCACCCCGACGGCTCGTAGGTGACCGGGTTGAGCAGCAGCGCATAGGTGAGCGCGCCGAGCGCGATGGCGACGACGGCGATCGGGTTCCAGCCGCGCAGGAACCCGTAGCGCGAGTCGGCGTACGGCGTGTGCAGGGCGCGCACGTCGAGGACCTGGCGGCGCAGCACGAAGAAGTCCACGATCTGCACCGCGCACAGCGGCGCGACCGCGATCGCGCCCCACGACACGAAGCGCGCGTAGTTGTCGTAGACCGCCGTCGGGAAGAACACCAGCACCGCGGCGGGCGCGAGGATGAGGGCCGCGAGGAGCCCCCACGGCACCCGGCGTACGGACGCGCCACCGCCGCCCTTGATCGCGACCAGCGCCGCATAGCTCTGCGCGACGACGCTGGTGATGTTCGCCATCCCGACGAACGCCAGCGCCAGCACGCCGAGCAGGACGCCGCCGAGCGGCACCATCCACAGCGTCGGGTCCTCGGATCCCAGCGCCAGCGCGGCGAACACGCCGACGATCGCGGCGACGACGGAGGCGAGGAAGAGCCCGATGGCGTTGGGCCAGAAGGCGCTGCGGGTGGTGCGCGTCAGCCGGGCGAGGTTGCCGACGTTCGGCCACCAGGCGAAGCCGCCGGCGATGTTGAGCTCGATGGCGAGCATGAAGTCGAGGTGGCCGTCGCCCCACGGGCTGAGGGCGGGGGTGGCGACGAGCTCCGACCAGCTGGTCTTGGTGAACACCAGCGCGAGCATGACGAGCGTGACGACGACCAGCCCGGGCGCGACGAAGCGGTTGACCAGCTCGATCGAGCGCGGCCCCCGGGCGACGATCACCCACGACGAGCACAGCGCCAGGAGCGCGAGGACGCTGACGACGCCCGCCCCGGCGGAGATCCGGGTGTCGAGCAGCTGGTTGGTGACGTTCGCGAGCGCGTGGCCGCACATGATCGCCAGGACGGCGGACCAGGCGGCCGCGAGCACCGCCGACATCACGACCATCAGCACCCGCGCGCCGCGCTCGCCGAGCACACTGCGCATCGAGACGAACTGCTCGACGCCGTACCGGCCGCAGGGCAGGCAGGGCGCGAGCGACACGAGCAGCACACTGATCCCGTAGCCGATCACGATGCTCGCGATCGCCTGCTTCGCGCCGACGTAGTAGGCGACCGCGCCGCCCTGCAGGAAGGCCCAGGTCGCGATGGCGAGGCCGATGTTGACCGAGGAGTAGTCCCAGAAGCCCCAGATCCGCTCACGGCGCAGCAGCGGCAGCTCGCTCAGCGTCGCGTCCTCCCCCGCCAGGACGGCGGGCTCCGCCGCGGCGCTCACAGCACCCACCAGAGCAGGGCGATGGTGAGTACCGCGAGCGCGGTCACCGCTGCCGCGAGGTCGGTCAGGGGCAGCGGCGGCAGCGCCGCCTCGGCTCCCCCGGCGTCCTCGATCAGCACCAGCCGGCGCTCGAGCTCCGCGCGCATCTCGTCGTCCATCCGATCCTCCTGAGATCTTGACTGACTGTTCAGTCAGACTAGGATCAGTGGCGCCGCTCACACCTGTCAAGGGCAGATCGAGAACGAAGGAGCCCCCATGGAGCACGTCGACGTCGCCATCGTCGGAGCCGGGTACGCCGGCCTCGCCACCGCGCTCGACCTCACCGCCGCCGGCCTGGAGGTCGTCGTCCTGGAGGCCGGCGACCGCGTCGGCGGCCGGGTCTGGAGCCGCACCGAGGACGGCGTCCGCATCGACCACGGCGGCCAGTGGGTCGGCCCGGCCCAGACCGCCTTCCTGCGCTGGGCCGAGCGCTTCGGCTGCGCCCGCTTCCCCACCTACGACACCGGCACGCATCTCGAGCTCTGGCCCGGCTCCCCGCCACTCCCCCACACCAGCGGCGACCATCCGGACGAGCACGACTCCGCGGGGTACGACGTCCTGGTGGCCCGCCTCGACGAGCTGGCCGCCCACGTCGACCCCGAGCATCCCGAGGCCTGCGGATCCCTGGCGGAATGGGACTCCCGCACCCTCGAGGACTGGCTGCTCGCCGCCACCGACTCCCCCGATGTCCACCGCCGGATGCGCCTGGTGATCCAGGGCCTGTGGGCGTGCGAGCCGCGCGAGGTCTCCCTCTTCCACGTGCTCTTCTACATCGCCGCGGGCGGTGGGCTCGACCCGCTGCTCGGCACCGTGGGCTGCGCGCAGGACAGCCGGTTCGTCGACGGCGCCGACGCCCCTGCCCTCGCCGCGGCGGCCGAGCTCGGCGCCGCCGTCCGCCTCCGGTCGGCGGTCACCCACGTCGCGTGGGACGACGACGGCGTCACGCTCACGACCGCCACCGGCACGGTCCGCGCCCGCCGCGCCGTCATCACCGGCACCCCGCCCGCCCAGGCCCGGATCGCGTTCGCCCCGCTCCTCCCCACCGCCCGCCGCCGCTGGCTCGCGCGCAGCCCGATGGGCGACGTCGCGAAGGTCCACATCGCCTACCGGACGCCGTTCTGGCGCGAGCGCGGGCTCTCCGGCCAGCTCACCACGTACGACGACAGCCCGCTCGCCTACACCTTCGACAACTCCCCCGCCGACGACTCGTGCGGTGTCATCGCCGCCTTCGTGTACGGCGACCACTACCGCGCGTGGTCGGCCCAGCCCTCGGAGGCGCGGCGCAAGGCCGTCCTCGAGGTGCTGGGCGTGCTCGGCCCGGAGGCCGCGGAGCCGACGGCCTATCACGAGCGGCTGTGGCCGGAGCAGCCGTGGGCGGAGGGCGCCTATGCCGCCGTACCGACGCCGGGGACGTGGCACGCCCACGCGGCCGGGCGGCGCGAGCCGGTCGGCCCGCTGCACTGGGCGGGGACCGAGACAGCGGGGGTCGGCAACGGCTACATCGACGGCGCGATCCGCTCCGGCGAGCGCGCCGCGGCCGAGGTTCTCGCAGCCCTGCGGGGCTGATCCCTCAGACGCCGAGCAGCGCCGGGTCGCACGACAGCTCGAGCGCCGCGGCCCCGAGCCAGAGGTCGGGGACCGCGGCGACCGGGACGTCGCGGTCGCCGAGCGTCGCCGCCACGGAGAGGCCGTCGAGCAGCGTCGCGAGCCGGATCACCGCCAGCTGCGGCGAAGGCGCGGTGAACGAGCCCTCGCGGACCCCCTGCTCGATCACGTCGAGCAGCACCTTGCGCCAGCGGCCCTCCAGCGTCGCGCAGAACGCGGCGGTGTCGGCGTCGCGCAGCGCCCGGACCCAGAACTCCATCCACAGCGTCCATGCGGAGATCACGACCCCGGCGTCACCGGAGCGCTCGACGAGCAGGCGCAGCCGCTCCACGGCGGGCAGTCCGGCGGCGGACTCGTCCTCGAGGCTGCGGTAGTAGCGGTCCTCGGACTCCTGCATCGCCGCCACGATCACGCCGTCGAGCGTGCCGAAGTGGTAGAGCAGCAGGCCGGTGCTGACGCCCGCCCGCTTGGCGATCTCCTGGGTGCGGGTGCCCGCGAGGCCGTGGTCGCGGATCACGTCGAGGGTCGCGTCGATGATCCGCTGACGTCGCGTGTCGGCGTCCCCCGCCATGTGCCCTCCTCGATCGGCTGCCGCCGATGCTAGGGCACGTCTGCGCCCACCAGACGCTCCGCCGCCTCCACGGCGAGTGCGGGCGCCATCTGGATGCCGTAGCCCGCCTGGCCGACGAACCAGAAGAGCCCGTCGACGTCGGCGTCGTAGCGCGCCACGGGGTTGCCGTCGGGCGCGAAGGTGCGCAGACCCGCCCACGCCGTGCGGACGCTGCGCAGGCCGAGCAGCGTGGCCTCGTTGATCTCCTCGATGGTGCGGGCGATCTCGAGCTCGTCGGGCCGCGGATCGCCCGGCTCATGGGGCGTCGCGTCCTCGGGCGAGCAGAGCGCGAGGTCGCCCTCGGCCTTGACGTACCAGGTGCCGGCGAGGTCGCACGTGAACGGCATCCCCGCCATCGGTACGGCGGCCGGCGAGCCGAAGATCGTGCGCCGGCGAGGCTCGAGCCCCACCCCGGCCGAGCCGAGGAGACCACCGACGACGTCACCCCAGGCGCCGGCGGCGTTGACCACCACCGGGGCGGCGACCTCGTCGCCCGACGCCAGCGAGAGCCGCCACACACCCGGGGTGCGAGCGGCCGCGACGACGCGCGCCCCAAGCCGGATCTCGCCCCCGGCGGCCCGAAGCCCCCGGACATAGCCCTGATGGAGGCCGGCGACATCGAGGTCGCACGCGGTCTCGTCGAGCACCGCGACCTGCGTCCAGCCGGGCCGCAGCACCGGGTTGATCCGCTCCGCATCGACCGGGTCGAGGACCGTCGCGCCGGGGATCGCCGCGGCCAGCGAGGCATCCGCGTCGACGCCGCCGACGTACAGGCACGACAGCGGCGACAGCAGCGGGCCCGCCACGTCGATCGGCGGGCTCTCCAGGAACGGCCGGCTCTCCAGGGTCAGCCGCTGCACTTCTGGCGGGCCGTAGCCGCCGACCCAGGTGGCCGCCGAGCGACCGGTCGTGTGCTTGGCGAGCTCGTTCTCGCCCTCCAGGACGCAGACCGAGCGGCCGCGCGCGGCGAGCTCGTGGCCGATCGAGGCGCCGGCGATGCCGCCGCCGACGACGAGGACGTCGTACATCGGGATCTCCTTCAAGCGTGGTCAGGCGTGGTCAGGCGTGGTCAGGCGTGGGATGTCGGGGGCTCGGGAACGGGCTCGGCGCTCGGGCGCGAGACGACCATGAGCATCGCGATCAGGATGAGGGTGCCTCCGCCCAGCGTCCTCGGGCCGAGCGACTCGTGCCAGATCAGCGCGGCGAAGACCGCCGCCCACACCGGCTCGAGCACCATCAGCACCGCGGCGCGGCCGGAGTCGATGTGGCCCTGGGCCCACGTCTGCACGAGCAGCGTGATCGTCCCGGCGAAGACCGCGAGGTAGGCGAACGCCGGCAGGTCCGAGCGTCCCGGCAGGGTGAGCCCGTCGGACGCGCCGATCGCCGTGCACACGACGCCCATGGTGGCGAGCTGCAGGAAGGTCAGCGCGAACGCCTCGTCGGGCCGCGACCACCGCCCCAGGGCGAGGATGTGCACGGCATACAGGGCGGCAGCGACGAGCGTCATCGTCTCCCCCGCACCGAATGCCCAGCCCCGCAGGGACATCACGGCCACGCCGGTCGTCGCGATCACCACCGCGAACCAGGTGATCCGCTCCACGCCGTGCCTGGGCAGGAACGCCGAGAAGAGCGCGGTGAAGACGACGTACATCGCGACCACGAAGGCCGACACCGTCGGCGCCGTCCGGGCCAGGCCGTGGAACTGCAGCAGCTGCGCGGCGGCGTACAGCGCGCCGAGGCCGATCCCGACCGTCAGGGTGTGCCGGGTCAACCCGCGCAGCAGCCGCGGCGCCACCGCCAGCAGGACCAGCGCGCCCACCAGATAGCGCAGGCCGAGGTAGTCGGCCACGGGCAGGCGGGCGATCAGGTCCTTGGAGAGCCCGAAGGTCGAGCCCCAGACGGCGGTGACGCCGATCAGCGCCAGGGCAGCGGTACGCCGAGTCCGGACCGGGTCCGGCGCGACCGCGATCGTCACGTGACGCCGAACCGCTCCCGCAGGGCTGCGGAGTTGCGGGCCGTCAGCTCGAGCGCGCAGGCACGCAGCGTCCGGCCGGAGGCGTCGGCCGCGTCGCCGACCTCGGTGACCAGCCGCCGCATCACGCCGTCGATCTTGGCGAAGGACGACGCCGACGTCGGCGCGACGTCGCCGAAGACGACCCACCACCACCAGGCGTTGGTCATCACGTTGGCCAGGAAGTCCGGTACGACGGGGATCCCGCGCGCCGCGAGCGACGCCTCGGCCTCCGGCAGGGTCGGCATGTTCGCGCCCTCGACGACGATCCGGGCCTGGACGCGGTCGGCGTCCTCGGGCTGGATGACGTAGGACATCGCGGCCGGCACCAGCAGGTCGCACGGCACGTCGAGCCAGGCGTCGCGGTCGCCGAGCTCGACGCTCTCGGGCAGCGCGGAACGCGCGATCACGCCCAGCCCGTCGCGCGCGGCGAGCAGCGCCTCGACGTCGAGGCCGTCGTCGTCGCGGATCAGTCCGTCGCGGTCGGCGACGGCGATGACGCGGACGCCCGCGGCGGCGAGATAGCGCGCCGCCGCGCCGCCGATCGAGCCGAAGCCCTGCACCACGGCGGTCGCCTCGGCGGCCGGGATGCCCTGCCGCTCGGCCATGACCAGCGCAGCCTGCGCGACGCCGTAGCCGCCGACGAGGTCGCCGAGCGAGATCCCGCCGACCATGTCCGCGAAGGCGGCAGCGAGCCGCTCCCGCGCGGCCGGGGCGTCGTCGAGCGTCGCGAAGACGGCCTCGACCGTCGACGGCAGGCCGAGGTCGGCGGCCACCTTGTCGATGGTCTCCTGGCGCAGACCGAAGTCCTCGCCGGTGTTCCACTGCTCCCGGACGATCGGCAGCACGGCCGCGAGGAAGCGGTGCAGCACCTCGGTGGCCTGCGGGTCGGCGGGATCGATGTCGATGCCACCCTTGCCGCCGCCGAGCGGCTGGTAGCGGTCGGCGGGGTCGTAGACCAGCGCCTCCTTGCGGGTCATGCCCTGTGCCAGGCCGCGCACCTCGGCGAGCGAGCAGCCCTCGCGCAGGCGCAGGCCGCCACTGGCCAGGCCGCGCACGAGGGTGTCGATGACGACGTACCCCTTGCGAGCGGTGACCGGGTCGGTCCAGGTGATCTCCAGCAGGCTGTCAGTCATCGAGCTCCCCCTTCGCGGGCATGCGGACGTGGATCACGGTGGGCCGCTCGGCGACGAGCGCGTCGCGAACGGCCATGGTGAGGTCGGCGGGCGTGCCGTCCGCACCGAGGTCGACGGTGACGCCGAGGCAGCCGACGGCGCGGCCGAGGGCCGCGAAGTCGGGCGCCGGGAAGGTCACCGCGTGGATCGGGTCGCCCCGGTCGGCCATCTCGTTGCGGATCTCGCCGTAGCCGGAGTTGTCGACGATGACGACAGGCAGCGCGATCGCGAGCTCCGCCGCGGTCGCCAGCTCGGCGACGGTGAACATGACACCGCCGTCGCCCAGCATCGCCACCACCGGCCGGTCCGGGTTGCCGACCTTGGCGCCGATGCCCGCGGGCAGGCCGAAGCCGAGCGTCCCGTAGCCCGTCGGGAAGAGGTACGACGACGGCGTGTGCGTCGCGAGATTGGCCAGGGTCCCGAGATAGCAGGCCATCGCGTTGTCGGTCGCCATCACCACGTCCCGCGGTACGGCGGCCGCCAGCGCGGCGACGACGTCCAGCCACTCCGCACCCTCGGCCTGCGCGTCCTTCGCCTTCCGCTCACGCCACGACGCGGCATCGGGGGTCGCGGGCGTGCCGGCGCCGAGGGCGGCGAGCAGCGCGTCGAGCGCCCGCGCCGCGTCACCCAGGACGGCGACCGCCGGCGCGGCGTTGGTGACCATGCCGACCGGGTCCACGTCGATGCGCACCAGCTTGCCGCCGACCGGGAGCGCGCCGTACCAGAGGTCGGCGGGCGCGAGCTCGGTGCCGATCGCGACGACGACGTCGGCCTCGTCGACGAGCGTGTTGACCGTCGGCAGGTGGATGCCGGCACCCAGCGCCAGCGGGTGGTCCTCGGCGAGGACGCCCTTGCCGTTGGTGGTCGAGACGACCAGCGCGCCGAGTCGCTCGGCGAGGGCCTGCACCTGCGGAGCAGCGCCACGGGCACCGCCCCCGACCACCAGCACCGGCGCCGAGGCGCCGCGCAGCAGCGCGGCAGCGGCGGCGATCGAGGCCTCGGGGGCGAGAGCGGGAGCCGCCGGCACGGGCGCCACGAGCTCGACCTCGGCGGTCTCCTCGAGCACGTCGAGCGGCACCTCCAGGTGCACCGGGCGCGGACGTCCGGACGTCATGATCGAGAACGCCTGGGCCACGGCCGTCGGGATCTCCGCGACGCTCGTCGGACGCAGGCTGGCGGCCGCGACCGCGGCCAGAGCGGCCCTCTGGTCGCGCGTCTCGTGCAGCAGGCCGTTGCCGGTCGCCGGGTGCCGCAGCGGCAGTCCGGGCGACACGACCAGGATCGGAACGGAGTCCGAGTAGGCCTGGCCCACGGCGGTCGCGGCGTTGAGCAGCGCCGGACCGCTGGTCACGATCGCGACGCCGACGCGGCCCGTCGTACGGGCGTATCCGTCCGCGGCGTAGCCGGCGCCCTGCTCGTGCCGGGTGCTCACATGGCGTACGCCGTGCGCCGGCAGGTGCCGGTAGATCTCGAGGTTGTGCGTTCCGGGGATGCCGAACGCGACCTCGGCGCCGTGCGCGGCCAGGGCCGCGACCAGCGCCTCCCCTCCGGTCATCGTGCTCATGCCGGTCATCCCTTCTCTCCTGGGTGCGCACGGTCGGCCGCGAGCACCAGTGCGTCGACGGCGACCGCGCCCTCCGGACCGACCCGCAACGGGTTGATCTCACACTCGACAAGATCGGCGTCCTCGGCCAGCAGCCGGGACACGTCGGCCACCACCCGGGCGGCCGCGTCGACGTCGACCGCGGGCCGACCGCGCCAGCCGTCGAGCAGCGGGAAGGCCCGCAGTGACTCGATCATCCGCCGCGCCTCGGCCTCGTCGACCGGGGCGAGCGCGATCTGCACGTCGCGGTAGAGCTCGGCCTGCACGCCCCCCAGACCGACGACGACGACGGGCCCGAACGACCCGTCGCGACGGGCGCCGACGATCAGCTCGACCGTGTCGGCCTGGCGATCCATCTCCTCGAGGACGTAGTCGCCCTCGCCCAGCCGCGCGCTCATCGAGACGAACGCCGCCTCGGCGGCGGCCGCGTCGGCGAGGCCCACGGCGACGCCGCCGACCTCGGTCTTGTGCTCGAGCCAGCCCGCCTTGAGCACGTACGGCGCCTGCAGCCGCGCGGCGGCGGTCCGCAGCTCGTCGGCCGTGCGCACCGCGGCCGCACCGGGGTAGGTCACCCCGGCCGCCGCGACCCGGTCGCGGCCGGCGAGGTAGTCGAGCGCCTTGCCGCTCTCGGCGGTGGGCTCGGCGACCGGCCCGGGCACCGCACGCGCGGCGTCCTCGGCCATGGTCGTCGCCAGCTCGAGCGAGCGGGCGACGGCGTCGATGGTGTGCATGGTCGGCACCGCCTGCTCGCGCATCGAGCGGACCGCGACCGAGTCGTGGCTCATGCTGTGCACCACGACCGGCCGCCGCTGCGCGCCGACGACGCCGGCGAGCGCGCCGACGACCTCGAGCTCGCGCTCGACCAGCTCCGGGGTGTCGGCGCCGTAGCAGCCGAAGTAGCCCGACAGCACGACCGCGTCGACCTCGCCGCTGCCGGCGAGGACGTCGACCACCCGGGCGTACGTCGTGAGGTCCTGCTCCCCCGCACCGGCCAGGTCGACCGGGTTGGCGACCGCGGCCGCGGCGGGCAGCATGTCGGCGAGCGCGCCGCGCGTCGCGTCGGAGAGCCGCGGGACCTGCAGCGCATGGCGGGCGAACGTGTCGGCCGCGATGGCGCCCTGGCCGCCGCTGTCGCTGACGATCGCGACCCGGCGTCCCTCGGGGAGAGGTCCGCCGAGCAGCAGGTGCGCGAGCTCGACGGCCTGGGCCGGGGTGTCGACGAGCGAGGCGCCGGCCGCGCGGCACGCGGCCCGGACGACGTCGGTCGCCGCGGTGAGCGCGCCCGTGTGGGACTGGGCCGCGGCGCGGCTCGCCTCGGACGCGCCGACGGTCAGGACGACGACGGGCTTGCCCGCCTCGCGCAGCCGGGCCATGGTCGCGACCAGGCCGCGGGCCCCCCGATCATCGGCGAAGCTCTCGAGGTAGAGCACGACCGCACGGGTCTGCTCGTGCTCGACGAGGTCGTCGAGCAGCTCGGCCGCGGTGACGTCGACCTGGTTGCCGACGGAGACGAAGCGGGAGACGCCGAGGCCCTCGTGGGCCGCGAGCCCGGCGAGCTCGAGGCCGAGCTGCCCGGACTGGGAGATGATCGCCAGGTGCCCGGGCGCGAAGGTGCCCCAGGCCAGCTCGAGGTCGGTCGCGGCGTCGTACAGGCCGAGGCAGTTGGGGCCGACGATCCGGGCGCCCGCAGCGCGGATCCGCTCGGCCAGCCGGCGCTCCAGGCCCGGCTCGCCGTGCGCGGCGTCGATGCCGGCCGTGATGCCCAGGAAGCCCTTCGCGCCCATCGCGAGGGCCTGCTCGATCACGTCGGGGACGGTCGCGGCCGGCGCGCAGAGCACGACCAGCTCGGGCGACTCCCCCGCCCCCGTGACATCCGCGAGGTCGGCGAGCGAGCGGACCGACGCCGCGCCCTCGATGGTCGCGCCCTTGGCGTTGACCAGGTGCACCCGCCGGCGCGCGGCGCCCCGGAGGGCGCCGCGAGCCAGCCAGTAGCCCCACTTCGCGGGGTCGGCCGACGCCCCGACGACCGCGACCGAGCGCGGGTCGGAGAAGACGGACAGGTCAGCGAGCGTCATCGGGCCGCGACCGCCCGCGAGATGATCAGCCGCTGGATGTCGCTGGTGCCCTCCTCGAGCTCCTCGAGCTTGGCGTCGCGGACCCACTTCTCGAGCAGGAACTCGCGGCTGTAGCCCCAGCCGCCGTGGATGGACAGCGCCGCATTGGTGACCCACGAGGTGTTCTCGGACGCCGTCAGCTTGGCGATCGCCGACTCCATGGCGGTCATCTCGCCCTGGTCGTAGAGCCGGGCGGCGCGCATGGTCACCAGGTGCGAGATGTCCGTCTTCGCGGCCATGTCGGCGAGCCGGAAGGCGACGGCCTGGTGCTCGATGATCGGCTTGCCGAACTGGGTGCGCTCCTGGGCGTACTTCGTCGACTGGTCGAGCGCGGCACGCGAGAGGCCGGTGGCGCCGGCGCCGATGAGGATGCGCGAGGCGTCGAAGGTCCGCATCAGGCCGTAGAAGCCCTGGCCCTCCTCGCCGAGGCGGTGGTCGAGCGGGACGCGGACGTCCTCGAGGAACACCTCGGCGTTGGCGATGCCGCGCTGGCCCATCTTCTTCATCGGCTGGCCGATGGTGACGCCGGGCATCTCGCGGTCGACGACGAACGCCGTGACGCCGCGCGAGCGCAGCGCCGGGTCGACGGTCGCGAAGACGATGATCCACTTGGCGTACGGCGCGTTGGAGATCCAGGTCTTCTGGCCGTTGAGGACGTACTCGTCACCCGCGCGCACCGCCCGCGTCTGCAGCGCGGCCGAGTCGGAGCCGACGCCCGGCTCGGTGACCGCGAGCGCGGTGACGGGCGGGTTGTCGCCGGTGAGCGGCGTCAGCCAGCGCTTCTTCTGCTCCTCGTTGCCGAGCGCCTCGACCGGGCCGGCGAAGAAGGCGCTCGACGTGAGGAAGTTGCCGATGCCGACGTCGCCGTAGCAGAGCTCCTGCTGGACCAGGCACTGCGTGACCAGGTCGGTGACCCCGCCGCCGCCGTACTCGGCCGGGAGCATGTACGACGCCAGGCCGATCTGCGCGGCCTTCTGCCACAGGTCCAGGGGCGACTCGGTGTCGGCCTCGTCGACCTCGCGGGCACGGGGCCGGATCTCGCGCTCGGCGAAGTCCCGCGCCAGCGCGACGAACTCCTGCTGCTCCTCGGTCAGTGCGATGCCCTCGCGGATGGTGTGGCTCATCAGAGTCGGTTCCTTGCTGTGCTGGACGGAGATGTCAGTGGTCGGGGGAGGTCAGGCGGCGGTGTCGTCGCGGACGACGAGCGCGTGCTCCGGGTGCCAGTGGGCGGCGACCGGGAGTCCGGGGCTCGGGGTGAGCGCGCTGCGGACCTCGGAGCGGGTGATCAGGTGGCGGCCGTCGGGAAGCGCGATCTCGACCCGGAGACCGGAGCCGAGGTAGACGACCTCGCGGACGACGCCGTCGATGGCGTTGTGGCCGGTCGGCAGCTCGGCGCCCGGCGCGCTGAGGCGCACGTGCTCGGGACGGACGACGAGCGCGGAGCCGTCGTCGACGCCGTGCTTGCGGCCGGTGAAGATGTTGGACTCGCCCAGGAACTCCGCGGTGTAGCGGCTGGCGGGGCGCTCGTAGAGCTCGACGGGCGTGCCGACCTGGACCAGCGCGCCGTCGCGCAGCACGGCGATCCGGTCGGACATGGCGAGCGCCTCCTCCTGGTCGTGCGTGACGAACACGAAGGTGGTGCCGAGCTCGCGGTGCAGCCGCTTGATCTCCAGCTGCAGCTGCTCGCGCAGCCGCTTGTCGAGCGCGCCGAGCGGCTCGTCCATGAGCAGCGCCTGCGGCTGGAAGACGATCGCGCGGGCCAGGGCGACCCGCTGCTGCTGCCCGCCCGACAGCTGCGCCGGACGACGCTTGCCGAGGTGGCCGAGCTCGACCGTGTCGAGCGCACGCTGCACCCGCTCCGCGATCTGCGCCTTCGGGACGCGGCGGCGCTTCAGCGGGAAGGCGACGTTGTCCCACACGCTCATGTGCGGGAAGAGCGCGTAGTGCTGGAAGACCATGCCGAGGTCGCGCTGGTAGGGCGGCACCTTGGTCAGGTTCTTGCCGCCGACCTCGATCGAGCCCTCGTCGGCGCTGATGAAGCCGGCGATGATGTTGAGCAGGGTCGACTTGCCCGAGCCGCTGGAGCCGAGCAGGGTGAGGAACTCCCCCGGCTCGATGGTGAGCGACACGTCGTCGACGGCGGTCATCGTCTTGTAGCGCTTGACGACGTTGCGGATGTCGATCGAGACGCCGGTTCCGGCGAGGGTGCTGGTGGTGCTGGGGTTCTGGGACATGAGAGCTCTCCGTGCGGTGCGTGGAGGGTGGGTGGTCAGGCGGCCTTGGCGAGCCGGCGGGCGCGGAACAGGCGCAGCAGACCGGCCGAGGCGAACAGGGCGAGGGTGACGAGCAGCAGCATCGTGCTGACGGCGGCGACGGTCGGGTCGATCTGCACCCGGACGCCGCTCCACATCTGCACCGGCAGGGTGCTGACGTCGGGACCGGCGAGGAAGACGCTGGTCACGACCTCGTCGAACGAGGTGATGAAGGCGAACAGCGCGCCCGCCGCGACGCTCGGGGCGATGCACGGCAGCGTGATCCGCAGGAAGGTCGAGATCCGGTTGGCGCCCAGGCTCATCGCCGCCATCTCGAGCCGCTCGTCGAAGCTGACCAGCGCCGCGCTGACGTTGATCACCACGAACGGCACGGCCAGTGCGGTGTGCACGAGGACGAAGCCGAGGATCGACTGGGTCAGGCCGATCTTGAGGAAGACCGCGTAGACCGCGAGACCGATGATCACGTACGGCACGAGCACCGGGGCGAGCACGAGTCCGCTCACCAGGGCCTTCACCGGGTAGCGGCCGCGGATCATCGCGAGTGCCGCCGCCGTACCGAGGATGACGGAGAGGATCGTGACCCACACGCCGATCTGCAGCGAGTTGAGGGTCGAGTTGATCCAGGCCGGGTCCTCGAAGAAGGCGTGGTACCAGCGCATCGAGAAGGCCTTCGGCGGGAACTCGAGGAACGAGCTGTCGTTGAAGGACGTCGGGATGACGAAGAAGACCGGGGCGACCAGGTAGAGCGCGGTCAGGACGACGAGGAAGCCGAGCGCGCCGCGGCACAGGAGCTTGGTGTTCATCGCTGCGCTCCCATGAGCTTGCCGATGTTGACGATGCGGGAGACCAGCAGCAGGAGGGCGCCGGTCACGACGAGCAGGATCACGGCGAGCGCGGAGGCGAATCCCCAGCGCAGCACGGCCGAGAGCTGCTGGACGATGAGCTCGCCGATCATCATGTCCTTCGGCCCGCCGAGCAGGGCCGGCGTGACGTAGAAGCCGATCGAGGAGATGAAGACGAGCAGGCAGGACGCGGCGACGCCGGGCAGCGTCAGCGGCGCGTAGACCCGCCAGAAGGCGGACACCGGGCGGGCGCCGAGGCCCTCGGCGGCCTGCACCAGGCGGCGGTCGATCTGACGCATGGTGGCGTACATCGGGAGGACGGCGTACGGCAGCATCACCTGGACCATGCCGACCAGGACGCCGGTCTGGTTGCGCACCAGCTGCATCGGCTCGTCGATCAGGCCGATCGACATCAGCGCCTGGTTGATCACGCCGGTGTCGCCGAGCATGAGGACCCACGCGAAGGTGCGGACGAGCAGGCTGGTCCAGAACGGGATCAGCACCGCCACCAGCATCGCCCCGCGCCAGAACGGCGGCGCGAGCGTCATCAGGTAGGCGTAGGGGAAGCCGAGCAGGAGGGTCACCAGGGTGACCAGGCCGGAGATCCGGAAGGTGTTGCCGAGGACGTCGAGGTAGACCGGCGAGCCGAAGAAGTCGCGGTAGTTGTCCAGGCCCGTCGCGGGGTCGGTGAAGCTGCGCGCCAGGATCGTCACCAACGGCGCGACGAAGACGACCAGCAGGAAGCCGACGAGCGGGAGGACGAGCAGCCCCCAGCCGTCGAACAGCCGCGGCCGGCCCCGCCGTACCGGCGCCGGGGTGCCCCCGGCGCCGGGCGTCGTGCCGTCGGGGCGGTCGGACCGCTCCAGGCGCGTCGAGACGGTCGAGCTCACTGCGCGGCCCATTCGTTGAGCCGCTCGGAGACCTCGTCGTAGTGCTCGGCCCAGTAGGAGTAGTCGATGATCGCCGCGCGCTTGGGGGCGTTGTCCGGCGAGGTCGGCAGCTCGGCGAGGACGTCGGGCTTGACGTGGTCGAGCGCGTCCTTGGTGATCGGGCCGTACGCCGTGGCGTTGGTGTAGGCGGCCTGGGCCTCGGGGTGCTTGATGTACCAGTCCATCCACTTCTGGGCGTTCTCGGCGTTGCGCGCGCCCTTCGGGATCACCAGGTTGTCGTAGGACAGCAGGTGCTGGTTCCACTCGTTGGCGACCGGCTGGCCCTCCTTGGCGGCCGCGTAGATCCGGCCGTTCCAGGCCTGGACCAGGGGCGCCTCGCCGGAGGCGACGAGCTGTTGCTGCTGCTCGCCGGTCTCGTAGAAGACGATGTCGTCCTTGATCGTGTCGAGCTTCTTGAAGGCCCGGTCGATGTCGAGCGGGTAGAGGTCGGCGGGCTTGACGCCGTCGGCGAGCAGGGCGGCCTCGAAGATCGCACCGGTGGCGTACTTCCAGAAGCCGCGCTTGCCCGGGAACTTCTTGGTGTCGAAGAACTCGGCCCAGGTGGTCGGGTGGGCGTTCGGGAACTTCTTGGTGTTGTAGCCGATGGTGAAGGCGTACTCGAGGACAGGGATCGCGCAGTCGCTGACCTCCTCGGGGTTCAGCGTGCTGGTGTCGACGACGCTCTTGTCGAGCTTGACCGCCCAGCCCTTGTCGCACGCGGTGCGCGCGAAGTTGGGCTCGACCTCGACGACGTCCCAGCTGACCTTGCCGGACTCGACCTGGGCACGGAACTTCGCGTAGTCGGTCGGCGAGTCCTGCTTGATGGTGACGCCCTGCTCCTTGCCCCAGGGCTCCACGCCGGCCTTGACGTGGGTCTTCTGGTCCTGACCGCCCCACTCCACGACCGTGAGCTGGTTGTCGCTCCCGCCCGCGGCGCCGCAAGCGGCCAGGCCCAGCACCCCGGTGAGCGCCAGACCAGCCGTCAGAACTCGCTTCATGTGTGACCCCGGCTTTCAAAGTTGATTGGTGCGTCAGTTATGTATGGATCAGCGTGGTCGGCATCACAGGGGTGTGTCAAGGGTTACACCGGGCCTATTTCGACGCGCGAGTCAGAAATGCCGGAAAACGCCGCAGGGCCGGTGGCGCGAAGCCACCGGCCCTGCGGTCGAGACGATCAGCGGGACGACGCCCGCGCGGCTCAGGGAGCCAGGAAGAACCAGCCCAGCACCTGCTCGCACACCGCCCGCATCCGGTCGGCGGTCATCGCCCGCGAGCCGAGCAGTACCTGGAGGCTGAGGCCGTCGATCATGCCGATCAGGCCGTTGGCGAACACCACCGGATCGCCGTCGCGGAACTCCCCCGCGTCCTGGCCGTCGCGGATGATCGCGGCGACGGCGCGCCGCCACTCGCCGTACACGCGCTCGTTGAGCTCCTGCAGGTCGGCGTCGTGGAGCGCCTCGACCCACAGCTCGGCCCACACGTGCCAGGCGGAGATCGTCGCGTCGCCCTGCGGCAGGTACGACTCGACGAAGTCGCGCAGCCGCTGGCGCGGCGTCGCGTCGCTCTCGAGGATCTCGCGCCGCCGCCCGAGCGACTGGGTGAAGTTCCAGTCGAAGGCGGCGTGCATCAGGTCGCGCTTGGTGTCGAAGTAGTAGTGCACGGTGCCGGTGCTCGTGCCCGCGCGCTTCGCGACGTCCGCGATGCGCAGGGACTTGAACCCGATCTCCGACACGACCTCACAGGCCGCAGCGAGGATCTGCTCCTTGCGCTCCGCCTCCACGCTCGCCCTGGCCATGCTTCGCTCCTCCGGTTGTTTGACTGACCAGTCAATCATTCGGAGGGTGATCCCGCAAGGGACCACCAAAGCAGCTCCCCCATCCGGGCGGGGTCAGACGACGATATTGACCAGCTTGGGGGCGCGGACGATCACCTTGCGCACCGTACGCCCGTCGATCGCCTTCTCGACCGCGGGGTCGGCCAGGGCCAGCGCCTCCAGGTCGGCCTCGGAGATGTCCGGGGAGACCTCGAGCCGCGCGCGCACCTTGCCCTGGATCTGGACGACGGCCGTGACGGCGTCCTCCACCAGCAGCGCGGGGTCGACGACCGGCCAGGGCGCCTGGGCGACGGACGGCTGGTGACCCAGCCGGTCCCACATCTCCTCGGCGGTGTAGGGCGCGACCAGCGACAGCAGGATCGCGACGACCTCCGCCGCCTCCCGCACCGCCGGGTCGGCCGGGCCGCAGCCCGAGTCGATGGCCTTGCGGGTGGCGTTGACCAGCTCCATGGTGCGGGCGACGACCACGTTGAAGCGGTAGGACTCCAGCAGCTGCGCCGCCTCGTGCACCGTCTTGTGGGTGACCTTGCGCAGCGCGACGTCGCCGCCGGCCGGGTCGGCGCCGGGCTCGGAGGTGACGTCACCCGACAGGCGCCAGGCGCGCTGCAGGAAGCGCGCCGAGCCGGCGGGCGAGACGTCGGCCCAGTCGACGTTGTCCTCGGGCGGGCTCGCGAAGACGAGAGTCAGCCGGACGGCGTCGACCCCGAACTCCTCGAGTTGTCCCCCCAGACTGACGCCGTTGCCCAGCGACTTGCTCATCTTGCGACCGTTGTTGATGACCTTGCCCTGCGACAGGTACGCCGAGAACGGCTCGTCCCAGTCGATCAGGCCCATGTCGCGCAGCACCTTGGTGAAGAAGCGCGCGTACAGCAGGTGCAGGACGGCGTGCTCGTCGCCGCCGATGTAGAGGTCGATCGGCCCCCACGCCTTCGCCAGCGCCGGGTCGAACGCCTGCGTGTTGTCGTGGGAGGACAGGTAGCGGAAGAAGTACCACGACGAGTCGACGAAGGTGTCCATCGTGTCGGTGTCGCGCTCGGCGGGGCCGCCGCAGGTCGGGCAGGTGACCTCGACCCACTCGCGGGCCGCACCCAGGGGCGAGGTGCCCTTGGGCTTCAGGTCGGCGCCACGCAGCGCGGGCAGCTCGACGGGCAGCTGGTCCTCGGGGACCGGGACCTCGCCGTCGACCGGGCAGTGGATGATCGGGATCGGCGCGCCCCAGTAGCGCTGCCGCGACAGCAGCCAGTCACGCAGCCGGAAGTTGACCGTGCCGGTGCCGTGGCCGTCGGCCTCCAGCAGCTCGATCGCCTGGTGGATGCCCTGCGCCTTGTCGGTCAGGCCGTCGAGCGGGCCGGAGTTGACGTAGGCGCCGTCGCCGGTGGTGGCGACGTAGGTCTCCTCGGGGTTGTCGTCCCCGGTGTCGACGACCCGTCGTACGGGCAGGCCCATGACCCGGGCGAAGTCGAGGTCGCGCTGGTCGTGGGCGGGCACGGCCATGATCGCGCCGGTGCCGTAGTCGGCCAGCACGTAGTCGGACGCCCACACCGGGATCCGCTCGCCGTTGATCGGGTTGGTCGCGTGGATGCCCAGGAAGACGCCGGTCTTGGGCCGGTCGGTCGCCATCCGGTCGATGTCGGAGGCCTTGCGGACCTCGACCAGGTAGTCCTCCAGCGCCTGCCGGTGCTCGTCGGTGACCAGCTCGGCGGCCAGCTTGGCGTCGGCCGCGACGACCATGAACGTCGCGCCCCACAGCGTGTCGGGCCGGGTGGTGAAGACGGTCAGCGGCTCGTGGCCGCCCTCGACCTCGAAGGTGACGTGAGCGCCCTCGGAGCGGCCGATCCAGTTGCGCTGGGCGTTGACGACCTTGCCGATCCACGAGCCCTGCAGGTCGTCGAGGCAGTCGTAGAGCTCCTGCGCGTACTGGGTGGTCTTGAAGTACCACTGGGTCAGCTCGCGCTTGGTGACCACCGCGCCGCAGCGCTCGCAGGTGCCGTCGGCCAGCACCTGCTCGTTGGCCAGCACGGTCTGGTCGTTGGGGCACCAGTTGACCGGCGAGTTCTTGCGGTAGGCCAGGCCCTGCTCGCGGAACTTCAGGAACAGCCACTGGGTCCAGCGGTAGTACTCCGGGTCGGAGGTGTGCAGCCGGCGCGACCAGTCGAAGCTGACGCCGTAGCGCTTCATCGAGGAGTACTGCGTCTCGATGTTGGCGTAGGTGTAGGTCGCCGGGTGCTCGTCGTTCTTGATCGCGGCGTTCTCGGCCGGCAGGCCGAAGGAGTCCCAGCCCATCGGGTTGAGGACCTCGTAGCCGCGGAAGCGCCAGTAGCGCGAGATCACGTCGTGGAGCGCGAGGACCTCCGCGTGACCCATGTGCAGGTCACCGCTCGGGTAGGGGAACATCGTCAGCGCGTAGCGCTTCTCCTTCGCCCCCGAGGTGACGACCTCGTCGTCGGCGCGGAAGGGGTCGAGCGACTCCCAGACCGGCAGCCACTTCTCCTCGACCGCGTGGACGTCGTAGTGGACGTCGCTCGGGACCGCGTTCTCGCTCATCTCAGCTCTCTCATCTCGCCGCTGCTTCCCACCCACATCGCGCAGACCCCGCCCGGACATGCAAAAGCCCCTCGACAGGGAGGGGCCGCCGCGTCGACCGGTCTGGTCGCCGACGCGGCTAGGTAAGAAGCAGGTTCATCCGCACGGGGCCATGCTACCCCGGTCGGCGCACGCGGACGTCACACCCAGGTCAACATGTGGTTGACAGGCCAGCAGCGTCATCCCATAGTTGACAGATGGAGGTCACGGCGTCGGCTCGGCGACACGGCCTCACCGATCCGACATCCTCCATGCCTGGGAGAACGCGATCAGGCTTGTCGAATACGACGACCACGGCGAGGACCGCCTCCTCGTCATCGGCGCGACGCCGGCGGGGATCCTGATCGAGCTCGTGGCCGTTCCCGTCGACGGACCCGCCCGCGTCATCCACGCGGATCGGTTGCGCACGAAGTTCTACCACTACCTGAGGTGATGAAGCCATGAGTCAGAAGAGGAAGAGCGCCGCGACGCCCGAGTCCGCGGCGCAGCCGCAGGTGCTCCGGTCGAAGCACCACAAGCTGTCCGTTCCCAAGGAGACGCTCGACCAGGGCTGGATCGTCCGGCTCGTCGAGCCCACGCCGAGCGACGCTGCCGCGCAGCGTGTCGACGTCGTGTTCACCACGCACGGCAACCTGATCGAGCTGAGCGCCGCGTTCGACTTCGAGGTCGAGCTGCGGGAGTCCGACGAGGCCGGACTCGACGCCGTCGACCCCGCGACCCACCCCAGCAGCGACGCACGACACTTTCGGGAGATCATCGCCGCACGACAGGCACTCGCGGCAGCCGAGGACAGTCTGCAGAACGCCGTCGCCGCGGCGCGCGAAGCCGGCGACTCGTGGACCGTCATCGGCGCCGCCATGGGGACGACACGTCAGGGTGCCTACCGCCGGTTCGGCAACCCACCCGACCGCGCGCCGTCCGCGCGCCACCACCACGCCGAGTCGACCCGCTAGCGTCGCCCCATGACCGTCACCGACCTCTTCCGACTCGACGGCAAAGTCGCCGTCGTCACCGGCGCCAGCTCCGGACTCGGCGTCGACTTCGCCAAGGCCCTGGCCGAGGCGGGCGCCGACGTCGCCCTCGGCGCGCGTCGCGTCGACCGCCTCGCCGAGACCGCGAACCTCGTCGAGGCCGCCGGCCGACGGGCGCTCGCGGTCGCGACCGACGTCGCCGACCCGGCGTCCTGCCAGGCGCTCGTCGATGCGGCGATGGCGGAGTTCGGGCGGGTCGACATCCTGGTCAACAACGCCGGCGTCGGTACCGCCGTACCGTCCACCCGCGAGACGCCGGAGCAGTTCCGGCAGGTCATCGACATCAACCTCAACGGCAGCTACTGGATGGCGCAGGCGTGCGGCCGGGTGATGGCACCGGGCTCGAGCATCATCAACATCTCGTCGGTGCTCGGCATCACCACCGCGGGGCTCCCCCAGGCGGCGTACGCGTCGTCCAAGGCCGGCGTCATCGGTCTGACCCGCGACCTGGCCCAGCAGTGGACCGGCCGCAAGGGCATCCGGGTCAACGCCATCGCGCCGGGCTTCTTCGCCTCCGAGATGACCGACGAGTACCCGCCCGGCTACCTCGAGCAGCAGCAGGCCCGGATCCCCGCCGGCCGCAAGGGCGACGCCCGCGAGCTCGCCGCGACCCTCGTCTTCCTCGCCTCCGACGCCGCCGGCTACATCACCGGCCAGACCATCGCCGTCGACGGCGGCCTGACCATCACCTGACGCCTACTTCACCGGGTGGTGGCTGGTCATCGAGATCCGGTTGAAGGCGTTCATCGTCAGCGCCACCCACGCCACCGCGGCGAAGGCGTCGTCGCCGAGGACGGTCCGGCTCTCCTCCTCGGTGTGCCGCCGCGCGTCGGCGTCGGGCAGCCGGGTGATCGACTCCGCCAGCGCCAGCGCGGCCCGCTCCTGGACGGTGAACAGCCCGGTCTCCTGCCACGCGTCGAGGACGGCGAGCCGCCGCTCCGACTCCCCCGCCCGGACCGCCCGGCGGTGGTGCAGGTCGAGGCAGAAGGCGCACCCGTTGATCTGCGAGACGCGCATGTTGACCAGCTCGACGAGCAGCCGGTCGAGCCCAGCCGCCTCCGCGGCGACCCCGGCCTCGCGGGCCAGGTCGGTGGCCGCGCCATAGGCCGCCGGGACGGCCTTGTCGAGGTAGAGCGACCCGCTCATGCGGCCGGGTCGGTGATGTCGTCGAAGTCGTGGTGCCGGGTCAGCCACCGGCGCACGTACGGGCAGTGCGCGATGATCCGCTTGCCCTGGGCGCGGACGTCGGCGAGCGCCGACGCGACCAGCTCACCGGCCAGCCCGCGGCCGCCGTACGCGTCGTCGACCTCGGTGTGGACGAAGTCGACGTGGACGTCGTCCGGGAGGCGGTACTGCGTGAACCCGGCGAGGGTCTCGCCGTCGCGGATCTCGTAGCGGTGCTTCTCGGGGACGTGGACGTACGTGATCCCGCTGTTGTCGGGTGCATCGGTCATGCGGCACATCCTGCCCTGCCGGGGGCGGGCCTGGTACGGCAGCCGGCGGGGACATGTAACTCGGTGTCCGGTGATCCACCTGGGGGTCGTTACCGGTCACAACGCTGTGGTAGCTGACGAACCACCGTGGTGGCTGCACGAACACCGAGTTACTAGAGCTCACGCCCGGGGAGTGTGGGCCCGAGCGTGGCGGCCGGCGGGGACATGTAACTCGGTGTCCGGTCATCCACCTGGGGGTCGTTACCGGTCACAACGCTGTGGTAGCTGACGAACCACCGTGGTGGATCCACGAACACCGAGTTACAAGGGCTCACGTCCCGGACGGCCCCCACCCGAAGCAGTCGTGTGCCTGAGAACCCGGATATCCGGGTTCTCAGGCACACGACCCAACGCCAGGAGGCCGCCCCCGACGGGGACGGCCTCCTGGTTCGATCAGCGGGCGGTGCCGATGGGGATCAGCGCAGGTCCCACCGGTCGGCGTCCATGACCTTCGTCCACGCGGCGACGAAGTCGTTGACGAACTTCTCCTTCGCGTCGTCGCTGGCGTAGACCTCGGCCAGCGCCCGGAGCTCGGAGTTGGAGCCGAACACCAGGTCGTTGCGCGAGCCGGTGAGCTTCGTGCCGGACTCGGTAACGCCCGAGAAGACCTCCTCGGAGGCGTCGGTGGCGGTCCAGGTCGTGCCGAGCTCGAGCAGGTTGACGAAGAAGTCGTTCGTCAGCACGCCCGGGGTGTCGGTGAAGGCGCCGAGGTCGGAGCCGTCCCAGTTGGTGCCGAGGACGCGGAGGCCGCCGATGAGGACGGTGAGCTCCGGCGCGCTGAGGCCGAGCAGGTTGGCGCGGTCGATGAGCGCGAACTCGCTGGGGTACTTGCTCGACTTCGGCAGGTAGTTGCGGAAGCCGTCGGCCTTGGGCTCGAGGTAGCCGAACGACTCGACGTCGGTCTGCTCCTGCGTCGCGTCGCCGCGACCGGTCGTGGTCGTCACCGTGACGGGGACGCCCGCGGCGGCAGCGGCCTGCTCGACGCCGACCGAGCCGGCGATGACGATCGTGTCGGCGAGCGAGGCGCCCTGGGCGGTCGCGATCTCCTGGAGCTTGGCCAGGATCGTCGCGAGCTCGGCCGGACGGTTGATCGCCCACGACTTCTGCGGCTCGAGGGCGATGCGGGCGCCGTTGGCGCCGCCGCGCTTGTCGGAGCTGCGGTACGTCGACGCGGAGGCCCACGCCGTCGACACGAGCTGCGAGACGGACAGGCCAGACGCGGCGATCGCCTGCTTCAGGTCGGCGACCTGGGCGTCGGTGAGGGCCGGACCGGTCGGCGTCGGGTCCTGCCAGATGAAGTCCTCGGCCGGGACGTCGGCGCCGAGGTAGCGCGACTTCGGGCCCATGTCGCGGTGGGTCAGCTTGAACCACGCGCGGGCGTAGGCGTCGGTGAACGCCGCCTGGTCCTCCTTGAACCGCAGCGAGTACTCGCGCATCTCCGGGTCCTCGCGCAGGGCCAGGTCGGAGGTCAGCATGCGCGGCTCGCGCTTGCCGTCGCCGAACGACTCGGGCACCAGGTCGGCGCCGCCGTTGTTGACCGGACGCCACTGGTGCGCGCCGGCGGGCGACTTGAACAGCTCCCACTCGTAGGCGAACAGGATGTGGAAGAACTCGTTGTCCCAGCGGGTCGGGTGGTAGGTCCAGGTGACCTCGAGGCCCGACGTGATGGCGTCGATGCCCTTGCCCGACGCGTACGACGAGCGCCAGCCGAGGCCCTGCTCCTCGATCGGCGCGGCCTCCGGCTCCGGGCCGACAAGCTCGGCGTCACCGGCGCCGTGGGTCTTGCCGAAGGTGTGGCCACCGGCGATCAGCGCGACGGTCTCCTCGACCGTCATGCCCATCCGACCGAAGGTCTCCTTGATGTCGACGGCCGACGCCAGCGGGTCGGGGTTGCCGTTGGGGCCCTCGGGGTTGACGTAGATGAGGCCCATCTGGACGGCGGCGAGCGGGTCCTCGAGGTCGCGCTCACCGGTGTAGCGCTCGTCCTCGAGCCAGGCCGACTCGGGGCCCCAGTAGATGTCGTCGTCGGCCTCCCAGACGTCGGGACGGCCGCCGCCGAAGCCGAAGATCGGCAGGCCCATGTCCTCCTGCGCGACATTGCCGGCGAGGATGAGCAGGTCGCCCCACGAGAGGGACTTGCCGTACTTCTTCTTGACCGGCCACAGCAGGCGGCGGGCCTTGTCGAGGTTGCCGTTGTCGGGCCACGAGTTGGTCGGCGCGAAGCGCTGCTGGCCGTGCCCGGCGCCGCCCCGGCCGTCGGTGGCGCGGTAGGTGCCGGCCGCGTGCCAGGCCATCCGCACGAAGAACGGGCCGTAGTGGCCGAAGTCGGCCGGCCAGAAGTCCTTGGAGTCGGTCAGGACGGCCTTGACGTCGGCCTTGACCTGCTCGAGGTCGAGCGCGAGGAAGGCGCTCTTGTAGTCGAAGTCGCCGCCGAAGGGGTCCGCCACGGCCGGGTTCTTGGCCAGGATCTTCAAGTTGAGCTTGTTGGGCCACCACTGGTGGTTGGGCTGGCCCTGCGTGGGGTGCGTCAGGCCGTGCATCACGGGGCACTTGCCGGCGGACTGCTGCGCGTCCTGCGGCTCCTCGGTGACGAGCGGCTCGGTGTGGTCGGACATCGGGTTCCTTCCGGGAATTTCTGGGACTACAGGGGGCGGGATGTGCAGTCGGGGCAGAGGCCCCAATAGATGACCTCGGCCTCGTCGATGACGAAACCGTGGGGGTCGGAGGCGGTCAGGCACGGGACATGGCCGACGGCGCAGTCGACGTCGGCGATCACCCCGCACGAGCGGCACACCACGTGGTGGTGGTTGTCGCCCGTCCGGGTCTCGTAGCGCGCCACCGATCCGGCCGGCTTGATGCTGCGCACGAGACCCGCCTGGGTCAGCGTGTGCAGCGAGTCGTAGACGGCCTGATGGGAGACCTCCGGCAGCAGCGCGCGCGCCGCCGAGATCAGCCGCTCGGTGTCGGCGTGGGGGTGGTCGTGCACGGCCTCCAGCACGGCGAGTCGCGGCCGGGTCACCCGGAGTGCGACGTCCCGCAGCTGCTGCTGGAAGTCCGGCGTGGTCATGGCCTCAGCATGCCACTTTTCTTGAATGAGTCAAGACTTCGCCGGGGCGTGTCGGCATCAGTCGCCGGGGTACTGCGGGGTCATGGACACCGCAACCATCATCGTGGTCGGCGTCGTGATCGCCGTCTTCATCGTCGGGCTCCTACTGTGGGCGTTCTTCGCCGACCGCAAACGCGCCGAGCAGGTCTCCCACGACAGCGCCCGCCTCGAGGCCGACGAGGGACACGAGATCGTCGATCCCACCGACCAGCCACGACGCAACCGGTGGGACCGCTAGCCGGACCGCCAGCCCGGGACCCTCAACCTTCGACCACCCGCAGCGGGCGCTCCACCCGGGCGTCCGCCGGCGCCGACGGCGTCCAGTAGGCCCGGTCGTGGTGGACGAGCGGCGCGGCCTCCGCGCCGAGCTCGACCCGGTCGACCTCCATCAGCACCAGCCACGAGCCGCCTGCCGGGATCACGTGCGCCGGCCGGCCGCGGAAGGTGGCCACCGCCTCCGGCAGGCGCAGGTCGCCGTCGCTGGACCAGCCCTGCTCGGTCGTGAACCGCTCGGCGTCGCGGTCGGCGTACGCCTTCGCGAGGTCGACCTGCGACGCGGCGAGGATGTGGACGGCGAGCTCGTCGCAGCCGACCAGCTGCGGCCCGACGGTGCTCGTGCGCGCGAGCGAGAACGACAGCAGCGGCGGATCCACGCTGACCGACGCCACGCTCGAGACGGTGGCGCCGACCGGGCCACCGGCGGTCTCCCCCACGACGATCGCGACACCCGCCGCATGGCGGCGGAAGCCGGCCTTGAACCGGTCTGCAAGCGAAGGCGTCACCCGTCGAGGATAGAACCTCAACTCAAGTTGAGGTCTACCGATGATGGCCGACGTCACACCCGAGCAGCCGACCCCCGCCGGCCCGCCAGACGCTAGGCCGGCGGCGCGACCGGGCGGCGCTCGCGCTGCCGGCTGCGGGTCACCTCCACCGGGTCGAGGTGGGCGACGGTCCACCGTGCGGCCATCCCCAGGGCCAGGTCGCGGGTGCCGACGACGTGCTCGTAGGCGAGCTTGCCGGCCAGGTCGGAGTCGCCCGCCGCGATGGCGTGGTAGATCGCGTCGTGCTCGTCGCACGGACTGGGGTCGGGGTCGCCCTCGACCGTCGTCAGGTGCAGCAGCCAGGTGACGCGCGCGTTGATCGGCTGCATCATCCCCTGGAGCAGCGGGTTGCCGCACATGGCGATGACGCACTCGTGGAAGCGCGCGTTGGCGGCGGCGAGCGCGATGCCGTCGTAGGGCTCGAGGGCGGCGCGCGCGGCGACCAGCTGGACCTGCGTGTCAGCCAGCCCGCGGCTGTCGTAACACTGCGCGGCCAGCCGGGCAGCCAGCACCTCGACGCTCTCACGCACGTCGAAGAGATGGCGTACGTCGGTCGCCGTGAACGGCGCGACCATCGCACCCTGGCGCGGCACGATCACCACGAGCCCCTCGGCCTCGAGCATGCGCAGTGCCTCGCGCAGCGGGATCCGCGAGATCTCCAGCTCGGTCGCCAGGTCGCGCTCGACGAGCCGCTGCCCCGGCGGACGCTGCAGGCCGATGATCTGCTGCTTGAGCTGCTCGTAGGCCTGGAGCCCGAGCGAGCGCCTGCCTGCGGAGGCGGACATCCATCACCTCGTTCAATGGTATTCCATTAAGACTTCTTCACTCCCGAGAGCGGCTGACCCGAGGATCGCCAGGCGCCACTCTAGCCCAGAATCTAGCTGCATTGCGCCCTTCCCACGGCGGCCATGCGGTGCTACGGTCCTCGGCCAATAGCGGTATACCAAAATCTCTGGAGGTCCCCCAGTGGCATCGTTGCTCGTCCGCAACGCCCGCATCCACGGCGCCGGTCCCGTCGACGTGGAGGTCCGGGAGGGGCGCATCGCCGCCGTCTCCGGCTCCGCCGCCGCCGTCCCCGCCGATCCGGCGACGCCGGTCATCGACGCCGGCGGCGGCCTGCTGCTGCCGACGCTCGTCGACGGCCACTGCCACCCGGACAAGACCACGTGGGGCACCCCGTGGGTCTCGCGCACCTCCGCCGAGACGCTCGAGGACCTGATCCTGAGCGACGTCGCACTCCAGGTCTCCCAGGAGACGTCGGTGCGCGAGCGGTCCCGCGACCTGTTCGCGGCGTACGTCGCCGCCGGTGCCCGCGGCGTCCGCGCCCATGTGGACGTCGCCCCCGTCTACGGGCTCGACAACATCCGGGGCGTGGCCGACGCCGCCGCCGACCTCGACGGCGCGCTGCACGCCGAGATCGTCGCCTTCCCGCAGCTCGGCGTGATGCGGACGCCGGGCACCGCCGCCCTGCTCCGCGACGCGCTCGACGCGGGCGCCACCATCGTCGGCGGCATCGACCCGGGCGGCATCGACGGCGACCTGCACGGCCAGCTCGACGTGGTCTTCGGCCTCGCCACGGAGCGTGACGTCGACGTCGACATCCACCTCCACGACGGCGGGGAGCACGGAGTCGAGCAGGTCCGGGAGATCATCCGTCGCACCCGTGCCGCCGGCTGGGAGCGCCGGGTCACCATCGGCCACGCCTTCTGCTACTCCGACTGCGACGACGCGCTCCTCGCCGAGCTCGGCGAGGCCACGGCCGCAGCGGGCATCACCCTGGCCACCTGCGCCCTCGGCGACGCCCCCGTGATGCCGGTCCAGCGCCTGCGCGAGCTCGGCGTTCGCGTCGTCCTCGGCTCGGACGGCGTCCGCGACGCGTGGTCGCCGTTCGGCAACGGCGACATGCTCGACCGCACCCATCTGCTCGCCTGGAGCACCGGCGCCCGCACCGATGCCGACCTCGAGGCCTGTCTCGACGTCGCCGCCCACGCCGGCGCCGAGCTGGTCGGCCTCGAGAGCGCCGACCTCCGCGTCGGCTCCCCCGCCGACTTCATGATCGTCGCCGCCGAGGTGCCCGCCCAGGCCGTGATCGACCGCCCCACCCCGCAGTACGTCGTCCGCGCCGGCCGCGTCGTGGCCCGCGACGGCGCCCTCACCGCGATCCCCGCAACCCTCTAGGAGAGCCCCGTGCGCACCCACCGTTCCCACATCGCCACCGCGGCGGCCGTTGTCACGCTTCTCGCGACGACCGCGTGCGGGGGCGGCGGCTCGGCCAAGCCGCCGTCCTCGACCCTCGACTTCAACGACCTCGAGACCACCACGACCGCGGGCGTCGCCGACGCCGGCACCATCAAGTGGAACCTCCCCTACGAGCCGCTCAGCCTCGACCCGATCAAGTCGTTCAACTACGCGGAGAACACGGCCCTCGCCAACTCCTGCGAGAGCCTGCTGCGCGCCCACCCCGACTTCAGTGTCGGGCCCGGGCTCGCCGAGTCGTGGACCAACCCCGACCCGAGCACGTGGGTCTATCAGATCCGCAAGGGCGTGACCTTCTGGGACGGCAAGCCGCTCACCGCCGAGGACGTCGCCTACAGCCTCGGTCGCAACCTCGACCCGGCCAACGGCGGCTACCTCGGCAAGTACTTCTCCAACGTCGCGTCGATCACCGCCACCGGCCCCCTCACCGTCACCGTCAAGATGAAGGAGCCGGACGCGCTGCTCCAGCAGTCGCTCGCCAGCGCGCCGGGCATCGTGGTCGAGAAGTCGTCGACGCAGAAGGCCGGCCAGGACTTCGGGACGCCGAACCACCTGCCGATGTGCACCGGCCCGTTCGCCTTCAGCAGGTGGGACCCCGGCCAGTCGGTCCAGCTGACCCGCAACGACCGCTACTGGGACCCGAAGCTGAAGGCCGTGTCGTCCGGCCTCGAGCTCACCTTCGTCGCCGACGAGTCGACGAGCGTCCTCGCCCTGAGCAGCGGCGAGCTCGACGGCCAGTTCTTCTACCTGCCCCCGGCCGGCCTGGAGAAGCTCCGCTCCAGCAACAAGGCGAGCGTCACCATGGGCGACTCGCTGATCTACTGGACGCTCATCGGCGCCGCCAAGACCGGCCCGTACGCCGACCCGCGGATCCGCCGGGCGCTGTCGCTCGCGCTCGACCGCAAGGCGCTCGCGGCCGCGACCTTCCAGGGCGCCGCGATCCCGGCCAAGTCGCTGGCCCCGCCGGCCACCTGGACCTACGAGCCCGACACCTTCAAGTCGGCGTACGACGCCCTGCCGTCGGCGGACGCCGACTTCGCGGAGGCGCAGAAGCTGGTCAAGGACGCCGGCTCGCCGAAGGACCCGATCACGCTCGCCGTCCAGGGCAGCTCGGCCGTCCACGAGCAGACCGCGAACCTGATCCAGGCCGCCGGCCAGTCGATCGGACTCGACATCAAGATCCGCAGCGTCCCGGTCGAGCAGTACGGCAACCTGTACGTCGACCCGAAGGCCCGCGCCGGCGTCGACGCCTTCCTCAGCACCTACTACGGGGTGGCCGACCCGGTCGACTCCTACACGATGTTCACCAAGGGCGACTACTCCAACTTCAGCGAGTACGACGACGTCAGCGACCAGGTGGTCCAGGCGCGCACGGAGACCGACCCCGCCGCCCGCGCGAAGATCGTCGACGAGCTGCAGGCGAAGGTCATCGGCGACGTGGCGTGGATGCCGCTGGAGTTCCTGCCGGTGATCCTGGCGCAGAGCAACCGGATCACCGGGGCGACGGCGTCCTCGAACTACCTCTACTACCCGTGGGCCGCCGCCATCGGCAAGAAGGGCTGACGGCCGTGACGCTCCTCCTCTTCCTCCTCAGACGTGCGGCCACGCTGGTCGTCGTCACCCTGGTGTCGTCGTTCCTGGTGTTCAGCCTGATGGAGCTCGCGCCCGGCAGCCCGCTGTCGTTCCTGCTCGGCAACCGGAGCGCGACGCCGGAGCAGGTCGCGCTGGTCACGGAGCAGTACCACCTCGACGACCCCTTCCTCGTCCGGTACGGCGCCTGGCTGGGCGACGTCCTGCACGGCGACCTGGGCCGCAGCATCGCCTACAAGCAGAGCGTGACCGACCTGCTGTCGACCCGGGTCACCACCACGCTGCTGCTCGTCGGGTACGCCGGCATCATCATCACGATCGTCGGCGTGGGCCTGGGCGTGCTGGCCGGCAGCCGCCCCGGTCGGCTGGACGCGGCGCTCACCGCGCTCACCACCGGCTTCCTCGCCGTCCCCGCGTTCGTCAGCGGCGTGGTGCTGATCTGGGTGTTCGCCGTCCAGCTGGGCTGGTTCCCGGCGTTCGGCGGCGGGCACGGACTGCTCGACCGGTTGCGCCACCTGACCCTGCCCGCGGTCGCGCTGAGCCTGGCCTCGTCGGCGTACCTGGCCCGGATCACCCGGGCCGCGGTGCAGACGCAGCAGCAGGCCGAGCACGTGGAGACCGCGCGCAGCCGCGGCCTCCAGGGCGGCTACGTGATGCGCCACCACGTCGTGCGCAACTCGCTGATCCCGATCACGACGGTGCTCGGCCTGACCATCGCCACCCTGATCGCGGGCGCGGTCGTCGTCGAGAGCGTGTTCGCCCTCGACGGCATCGGGTCGCTGCTCGTGCAGGCGATCCTGCGCAGCGACTTCGTCGTCGTCCAGGCGGTGATCCTCGTGCTGGTCGTGGCCTTCGTCCTCGTCAACACGCTCGTCGACATCGTCTACACGATGGTCGACCCGCGGATCTCGCTCACTGCCGGAACGGGAAGGTGACCATGTCCGCCCTCACCACCAACCCCGCCACCGCCGCCACCGCCGCCACCGGGCGCCTGCGCCCGCGGACGCGGCTGCGCTCCGCCGCAGGCCTGCTGGGGGTGCCCGGCCTGCTGGCCGTCGGCTTCCTCGTGCTGGTCGCCGTCGTCGCAGTCGCCGCGCCCCTCCTGGCGCCGGCCGATCCCAACTTCCCGGCGCCGCTGGAGGCGTACGCATCTCCGTCCGGCGCCCACCTGATGGGCACCGACGCGCTCGGTCGCGACCTCCTCTCCCGCCTCATGTACGGCGCCCGCGTGGCGATCCTCGCCTCCGTGGCGATCATCGCGCTCTCGACCGTCGTCGGCACGGCCGTCGCGCTGGTCAGCGCCTGGGTCGGCGGGGTGGTCGACGCCTTCGTGTCGCGGGTGCTCGACATCCTGTTCGCCGTCCCCGGCATCATCTTCGCGCTCGCCGCGGTGAGCGTGATGGGGCCGGGTCCCACGGGCGTCGTCCTGGGCCTGACGCTCGGCTACACGCCGTACGTCGCCCGGGTCGTGCGCGGCGCCACGCTCCGCGAGGTGCGCATGGACTATGTCGACGCGGCCTGGCTCCAGGGCCGCAGCGGTGTCGCGATCTGCCTGCGGCACCTGCTGCCGAACCTGCGGCCGCTCATCATCGCGCAGGCGGTGAGCTCACTCGGGTTCGCGCTGATCGACCTGTCCGCGCTGTCGTTCCTCGGGCTCGGCGTGCAGCCGCCCGCGGCCGACTGGGGCCTCACCATGCGCGCCGGGCTGGACAGTGCCCTGCGCGGTCACGTCGGAGAGGCCGTCAGCGCCGGTCTGTGCCTGGGTCTTCTCGTGGCCTCGGTGATCGTCCTGGGCGACCGACTCTCGAAGCAGGCGGAGGAGCGAGCATGAGCATGCTGACGATCGAGGACCTGCGGGTCCGCGTCCGCTCCCGCGACGGGATGCGCACCATCGTCGACGGGGTGACCCTCGACATCGGGCGGGGCGAGGCGCTCGGCCTGGTCGGCGAGTCCGGCTCCGGCAAGTCGATCACCGCCCGGACCGTGCTCGGCCTCTTCCCCCGGGGCGCCGACGTCACCGGCCGGATCGAGGTCGACGGCGAGCCGGTGCTCGGTGCGAGCAGGCGCAGCCTCACCGCGCTGCGCTCGCGCAAGGTCGCGATGATCTTCCAGGACCCCCGGGCCCACATCAACCCGGTCCACCGGGTCGGCGACTTCCTCACCGAGGCGCTGCGCAAGCACCTCGGGATGGACCGGGCCGCCGCCGCGCGCAAGGCGGTCGGCCTGCTCGCCGACGTCGGGATCGCGGACGGCGAGCGCCGACTGCGCCAGTACCCTCACGAGCTCTCGGGCGGCCTGCTGCAGCGGGTGATGATCGCCGCCGCGATCGCCATCGAGCCGGACCTGATCCTCGCCGACGAGCCGACCACCGCCCTCGACGTCACCACCCAGTCTGAAGTGATGGCGATCCTCGGCGACCTGCGCCGCGAGCGCGGCATGGCGATGCTCTTCATCACCCACGACCTCGAGCTCGCCGCCGCGACCTGCGACCGCACCGCCGTCATGTACGCCGGCCAGATCGTCGAGTGCCAGTCGTCGCGCACCCTGCCCGACCGGCCGCTCCACCCGTACACGTCCGGCCTGTTGGGCTCCCGGCCGAGCATCGAGGCCGCCGTCCGCCGGCTGCCGGTCATCCCGGGCCGACCGGTCGCCGCCTTCGAGACCGGCGCCGGATGCTCGTTCGCCGGGCGCTGCCCGATGGTCGAGGACCGCTGCCGGATCGAGGCGCCGGCCACCGTACGCCGTACCGAGGGCGCGGTGGCGTGCCACCGCAACGAGGAGCTGGTCGGCGCGCTGCCGAGCGAGCCGACCGTCAGGAGTGCCGATGTCTGAGCAGGTGGTGCGGGTCGAGAACCTGCGCAAGGAGTTCCCGGGCCACCGCGGCGCGGCCACGGTCGCGGCCGTCGACGGCGTCGGCTTCGAGCTGGCCTCGGGCGAGGCACTGGCGATCGTCGGCGAGTCCGGGTCGGGGAAGACGACCGTCGCCCGGATGCTGATGGGACTCGAACGGCCCACGTCCGGGACGATCGAGGTCTGCGGGCGCGAGCGCTCGGGCCGGCCGAGCACCGCCGAGCGGCGGCGCCGGGCACGGGAGGTGCAACTGGTCTTCCAGGACCCGTTCCTCTCCCTCGACCGGGCGCAGCGGATCGGCAGCGCGATCGAGACCGCGATCCGGCTGCAGTTCCCGGTCGGCCGCGACGAGCTGCGCCGCCGTACGTCGGAGCTGCTCGAGCAGGTCGGCCTGCTCCCCCGGCACGCGGAGCTCTTCCCGCGCCAGCTCTCGGGCGGCCAGCGGCAGCGGGTGGCGATCGCCCGCGCGCTCGCCGCGGAGCCGTCCGTGCTCGTGCTCGACGAGGCGGTGGCGGCGCTCGACGTCTCCATCCAGGCCCAGATCCTCAACCTGCTCAGCGACATCCGCGAGAGCCGGGAGATCGCCTACCTCTTCATCTCCCACGACCTCGCCGTGGTCAACCAGCTCTGCGAGCGGACCATCGTGATGCGGCGGGGCAAGGTGGTCGAGGCCGGCGCCACGCGGCACCTGCTGACCGCGCCGGCGGAGGACTACACGCGCCGGCTGATCGACGCGGTGCCTCGGCCGGGCTGGGTGCCGACCCGGTCGCGCGACCTGGCCGGCGCATGAGATCGAGCCTGCGGGCCCGCCATGTCATCGGGTACGCCGACGGCGACCACTGCCTGATCCCCGACGGCGAGGTGGTCTGGGAGGACGACCGGATCATCCACGTCGGCGGCCCGTTCGACGGACGGGTCGACCGACGTACCGACTGCGGCGAGGCCGTGGTCGGACCGGGCTTCGTCGACCTCAACGCGCTGGCCGACGTCGACCACGCGATCTTCGACAGCTTCCAGCCCGCCGAGCTGCTCGCCGGCCAGGACTGGTCGACCGGGTACGTCGGCAGAAGGGCGGAGCTGTTCTCCCGGTCCGAGCTCGCCTTCGGCCGGGAGTACGCGCTCGTGCAGCTGCTCCTCAACGGCGTCACCACCGCTTTGCCGATCGCGGCCGAGACCTACCGCCGGTGGGCGGAGACCGAGGAGGAGTTCGCCGACCTCGTCGCGACGGCCGGCCGGCTCGGCAATCGGCTCTACCTCGGGCCTAGCTATCGCTCCGGCGTGCCCGTCGTCGACGACGCCGGCCGCGGCTCGATCCACTGGGACGCCGCCGAGGAGGAGGCCGGCCTGAAGGCGGCCGAGCGCTTCGTCGAGCAGTACGACGGCGCGCACGGCGGGCGGATCCGGGGCCTGCTCGCGCCGGCGCGGGTGGAGACCCAGACCGCGGCCTCGCTGACCGCGACCGCCGCGGCCGCCGCGCGGCTCGGCTGCCCGGTCCGGCTGCATGCGGCGCAGTCGCACGAGGAGGTCAGCCTCCTCCGCGCGACGTACGGCACCCGGCCGATCGAGGTGCTCGACCGGTTCGGGATCCTCGGGCCGCGCACGATCGTCCCGCACGCATGGGCGGTCGACGGGCACTCGGAGATCTCCTCGGACACGGTGGGTACGGACGTCCGCCGGCTCGCGGACACCGGCACCACGGTGGCCTACTGCCCGCTGCCGTCCGGGCGCTACGGGATGGTGCTGGAGTCGTTCGACCGCTACCTGGCGGCGGGCGTGCGGATGGGCATCGGCACCGACACCTTCCCGCCGGACGTGCTGCGCGCCCTCGACCTCGGCTCGATGCTCACCAAGGCGGTCGAGCGCCGGCAGGACGCCGGCTCGCTGACCGACCTCTACCGCGCGGCCACGCTCGGCGGCGCCGCCGCCCTCGGCCGGGACGACCTCGGCCGGCTGGCCGTCGGCGCCCAGGCCGACCTCGTCGTGATGGACCTCTCCGACCTCCGCACCGGCCCCATCGAGGACCCGGTGCGCACCATCGTCCTCAACCACGCGCCCGTCGTACGGGTGGTCGTGGACGGACGGACCGTGGTCGAGGACGGCCGGGTTCCGGGCGTCGACGCCGACGCGATGCGGCGCCGGGCGCAGGAGCACTTCGACACCTACCGGCACTCCTTCACCGACCGCGACCACCGGCGCCGCCCGACCGCCGAGCTGATGCCGCCGACCTTCGCGGTCCGGCTCCCGGCCTGATCAGTCGCGACCGCTGATCCGGTTGGCGACCACCGCGATCCGCGAGGTACGACGCGCGCCCCGCGCCTCGATCCGGTCGGCCAGCCCGTAGGCCCGGTAGAGCCCGTGGATGCCGAGCCAGCGCATCGGCTCCGGCTCCCAGCGGCGGGCGCGCTGGTCGACCCACGGCAGCGTGGTCCGGTCGGTGCGCTCGCCGGCGACCAGGTCGGCGAGCGTGCGGCCGGCCAGGTTGGCGGCGGTGACGCCCGTGCCGACGTACCCGCCGGCCCAGCCCTGGCCCGTCGCGGCGTCGTACCCGAGGGTGGCGCGCCAGTTGCGCGGGACGCCGAGCACGCCGCTCCACGCGTGGGCGACCGGCACGTCGCGGATCATCGGGAACCAGCCGGTCAGCACCTCCCACAGGTGCTCGACGGTGCGGTCGGGGATGCCTCCGTCGAGGTCGGTGCGCGAGCCGAACCGGTAGGGGTTGCCGCGACCACCGATCGCGATCCGGCCGTCGGCGGTGCGCTGCGCGTAGGAGTAGACGTGCGCGAAGTCCTCGAGCGTGTCGTCACTGCCCCAGCCGATCTCGGCCCAGACCGTGTCGGGGAGCGGGTCGGTGACGATCATCGAGGAGTTCATCGGCACCCACGTACGGCGCTCGCCGGCGAGGCCCGCCGTGAAGCCCTCGGTCGCGCGGAGCACGTGGCGGGCGCGGAGCGTGCCGCGGTCGGTCTCGACGCGCCCGGGCGCGATGGTGCGGACCGTCGTCCCCTCGTGGATGCGGACCCCGCGCTCGCGCACGGTCGCCGCAAGCCCGCGGGCGAGCTTGGCGGGGTGGATGCGGGCGCAGTGCGGCTCCCAGACGGCCGCTCGTGCCTGCGCCACCCGGACCCGCTGGTCGGACTCGGCCCGGCTCAGCAGCCGCACCCCGATCTCGGGCCAGCGCTCCCCCATCGCCGCGAACGCCCGCGCCCGCCCCTCCTGGGCCGCGTTGCGCGCCACCAGCAGCGTGCCGCCCTTGCTGATGTCGGCGTCGATGCCGTGCCGCTGGGTCACGCGGACGACCTCGTCGACCGCGTCGTTCATCGCGACCTGGAAGCGCGCCACGTCGGCGCGGGGGTGCGTCCGCGCATAGTTGTCGAGCCCACCCGTCACCGACGCCGACAGCCATCCGCCGTTGCGGCCCGACGCGCCGTAGCCGGCGAAGCGCTGCTCGACCACCCGGATGTCGGCGTCGGGCAGCAGTTCGGCGAGGTAGTACGCCGTCCACAGCCCGGTGTAGCCGGCGCCGACGATGACGACGTCGGCCTCGGCGTCACCCGGGAGCTGGTCGTCGGGGGTGGGCAGGCCGAGGTCGGCCCACCAGAAGGAGACGCCTCCGGTGGCGCGTGCGGTGGTCACGCGGGTGAGCCTAGGGCGGCCGCGCCGGACGCGCTGCGACCGTCGTCCCACCCGGCGTTTCGGCTCCGAAATCGGGCTGAGGACGACAGTTCTGCCGGGTGAGACCGCACACCCCGGCGACCACCGGCCCTACGCTTGCCCCCGTGCTGACCTGGTGGCGCTCCGACCTGCTGGCGGGCGTGACCGTGACGGCCTACCTGGTCCCCCAGGTCATGGCGTACGCCGAGCTCGCCGGCCTCCCGCCCGAGACCGGGCTCTGGGCCTCGCTCGGCGCACTCGCCCTCTATGCACTCGTCGGGTCGTCACCGGTGCTGTCGGTCGGCCCGGAGTCGACGACGGCGCTGATGACCGCCACCGCGATCGGGGCGGTCGCCGCCGCCCACGCGGCACCGTCGACCTTCGCGACGACGCTCGCGATCATGGTCGCGCTGATCTGCCTGGCCGGCTGGATGACCCGGCTGAGCGTGGTGGCCGAGCTGCTGTCGCGGTCGGTGCTCGTCGGCTACATGGCGGGCATCGCGCTGACCATGATCGTGTCGCAGCTGGGCAACCTCGGCGGCTTCGCGCTGCCGCAGGACGACACCCTGCAGCGTGCCCTGTACGCCGTGCGCCACGTCGGCGAGGCGCACCCGGTGACGCTCGTCCTCGGCCTGGTCACTCTCGTCGCGATGCTGCTCGCGTCGTGGCGCTGGCCGCACGCGCCGGTCGCGCTCGCCGGGATGCTGGGCGCGACGGCGGTGTGTGCGGTCCTCGGCCTGACCGAGCACGGGGTCGGCCTGGTCGGCCACATCCCCGCGGGGCTGCCGGTGCCGGGACTCCCCCACGTCGACGCCGACCTGTTCCAGGCCGCGCTGCTGCCGGCGCTCGGGATCGCGTTCGTGGGCTTCACCGACAACGTCCTCACCGCCCGCGCCTTCGCCGACCGCGGCGACCACCGCGTCGACCCGCACCGCGAGCTGCTCGGCCTGGGTGCCGCCAACCTCGGGTCGGCGCTCCTGCACGGGTTCCCGGTGAGCAGCAGCGGCAGCCGGACGGCGATCGGCGCCGCGGTCGGCGCCCGGACCCGGCTCGCCGGGTGGTTCACCGTCGCCGCCACCGCGATCGCGCTGCTCACGCTGCGGCCGGTCCTGGAGTCGTTCCCGTCGGCCGCGCTCGGCGCCGTCGTCGTCTACGCCGCGCTCCGGCTGATCGAGGTCGGCGAGTTCCGGCGGCTGTGGGCGTTCCGGCGCTCGGAGTTCGCGATCGCCGTCGTGACCGCGGGCGCCGTGGTCGCGATCGGCGTCCTGGACGCGGTGCTCGTCGCGATCGGTCTGTCGATCCTCGACCTGCTGCGCCGTGTCGCGCGCCCGCACGACGCCGTCCTGGGCTTCGTGCCCGGGCTCGCCGGCATGCACGACACGGCCGACTACCCGGGCGCGAGCGTCGTCCCGGGGCTGGTCGTCTATCGCTACGACTCACCGCTCTACTTCGCCAACGCCGAGGACTTCCGCACCCGCGCGCTCGCCGCGGCCTCAACCGCCGCCGCGGGCGGCCCGGTGGCGTGGTTCGTCCTCAACGCGGAGGCGATCTCCGACATCGACTTCACCGCGCTCGCCGCACTGGAGTCGGTCCGCTCGCATCTCGTCGACGACGGGATCGTGTTCGGGATCGCGCGGCTGAAGTACGACCTCCGGGCCGCGCTCGAGCCCTCCGGCTTCGTCGAGCGGGTCGGCGCCGACCTGATCTTCCCGACGCTGCCGACCGCGGTCGAGGCGTTCCACCGCGCCCACCCTGCCTGAGGCGTCGGGACCTTCGGCCCTCGCGGTCGCGACCTCAGCCCCTGACCGCCGTCCCCCGCGGACTGATGGACTCGAGTCATCCGACCAGAGGAGGCGACCACCATGGCCACCATCACCGCCCATCTCCACCACCTCATCGAGCACGACGAGGAGGCCGCCGTCGTCGACACCGCCGCGAGCCGCGCACTGGCGGCGCTGCGGATCGGCTTCGGACTGATCTTCCTGTGGGCGTTCTTCGACAAGCTGCTCGCCCTCGGCTACAGCACCGGCGTCGGCCAGGACGGCACCACCGACCGCTTCGGCCCGGCCGCGTGGATCCACGGCGGCAGCCCCACGAAGGGCTTCCTCGGCTTCGCCGCCGACGGCCCCTTCCGGGCCTTCTGGAACGGACTCGCCGGCACCGCCTTCGCGGACTGGGCCTTCATGCTCGGCCTGCTCGGCATCGGCATCGCCCTCACCTTCGGCATCGGCATGCGGATCGGCACCGTCGCCGGCTTCGTGATGTACGTCCTGATGTGGTCGGTCGTCCTCCCGCCCGCCACCAACCCGGTCCTCGACGACCACGTGCTCGGCGCGATCAGCATGCTGGTCCTCGGCCTCACCGGCGCCGGCGCGACCTGGGGCCTCGGGCACCGGTGGTCGCAGACGGCGTGGGTCCGGCGGTTCCCCGTCCTGCGCTGAGCCGGCCTCAGGCCGCCAGCTCGTGCGCCACCCGGCGCACGGGCTTGCGTGCCAGCGGCGTCGTCCCGACGACCGTCGCGAGGAAGCCGAGGGCCGCCCACAGGATCCACCAGGGGAAGAGGTCCGGCCGGGCGCCGGTGATCACGCTCGAGGCCGGGGCCTGGCCGGGCGTGGGGATGCGGTGTCCGCGGACCAGCAGGCGGTGGGTGTTGACGCCGGTCGGGGTGCAGGTGACGAGGGTGACGAAGTCCTTGCCGGGGACGGCCTTGAGATGGTCGAGCTCGGTCGGCAGGACGCGGCTGATCCGGTCGACCTGGTAGGTGAGCACCTGGTCGAGCACGGTGATGGTGAACCGCTCTCCCCGCCTCGCCTGGTCCAGATGGGTGAACAAGGTGGCGTGGATCAGCCCGGAGTGGCCGGTGATGACGCTGTGGGTGCCCGGGCCGCCGACCGGCAGCGCCGAGCCGAAGAGGTGGCCGAGGCCGCGGTCGAGGGTGGCGGGTGCGGTGCCGTGAAAGATCGGCAGCTGCACGTGGATGGCCGGGAAGCTGAGCACGCCCATCATCCCCTCCGGCCCGAGGTCGAGCGTGTGGAAGTAGCGCCGCGCCTCGCTGCCGGTCGCCGTCTGCTCCCCCTCGGGCCCGGTCGCATACGGGTCGTGCGGCGCTCCCTCCGGCACCGTCTGGTTGAACCGGTGCGCCTTGCGCAGCGCGGCCCTGGTCTCGCCCGGGCTGAGCGACTCGATGGCGTGCACATAGGCGTCGACCTGGCCGGCCTGCGCGCGGTCGGAGAGCCAGGACGCGGCGCTCGGGTAGAGCAGCGTGCCGAGGCCGGCGAGCGCGAGGACGGCGACCAGGATCCGCGAGACGGGCCACGAGAGAAGGGTCCGACGGGGTCGGAGGAACGAGGAGAGCGCCATGGGGGTCCTGGTGACGGAATCGGGGTGGGGTACGACGGACGACGTACCCCACCCCGATCGAGTGGGTCAGTGCTCGGCGCGCCGGCGGCTGACCACCACCGCGCCCGCGGCGAGGATCAGCAGGATGCCGATCACGTAGACGACCGTGCGGCCCGAGCCACCGGTGAACGGCAGCTGGAAGCCCGCGTTGGACGGCACGTTCTTGACGGTGAGGTCGACGCCGACGGCGCTGGTCGCCGCGGTGACGTCGAACTTGATCGGGTCGGCGAGCAGCTCGTAGCCGGTCGGCGCCTTGGTCTCGACCAGCCAGTAGCTCTGGTAGCCCGGGTCGCCGGGGGCGACCGTCGCGCCGTTGGCGTAGTCGGAGTAGCGCAGACCCGAGATCGTCACGGTGCCGTCGGCGGCGACGGTGAACGTGGTGGCGCCGCCCAGGCTGATCGGGTTGGTGCCGGCCTCGGCGTCGGCCTGGCTGGCGTAGACGCTGAAGGACGCACCGGCGAGCGCGGCGCCCTTGTCGTCGGTCTTGAGGACCGTGATCGAGCCCCACTTGGTCGTCACCGGCGGGGTCACGACCGGGCCTCCGGGCTGACCGGGCTGCACGTTGTAGCTGGCCTGGTTGGGGTAGAGCAGCGCGGTGTTGGTGATCTCGCCGACCGCGTTGACCTTGGTGGCGACGGCGACCTTGACCTGCGCGGTGTTGTGGGCGGCCAGGATGGCACGACCGGACGCGGTGAACTCGACGGTCAGGGTGTGGGTCGCGGCGTCGAAGGTCACCGTGTAGTCGGTGCCCTGGGTGATCGCGGTGCCGTCGGACAGGGTGGCCTGGGCGCTGGAGTAGTCGAGCTTGGTGTCGAGCTTGTCGACGATCTTGTAGCCGTCGATGGTGTCGACGTTGGGGATGTCACCGGTGATCGTCCAGGTGACGGTGTCGCCCAGCTTGACCGCGTTGGCGTCCTGCACGGTCTTGGTG
Organism: Nocardioides ginsengisoli; assembly: GCF_039537225.1. Lineage (NCBI taxonomy): Bacteria > Bacillati > Actinomycetota > Actinomycetes > Propionibacteriales > Nocardioidaceae > Nocardioides > Nocardioides ginsengisoli. The sequence continues at coordinate 101,532 of NZ_BAABAC010000042.1, read as the reverse complement.
ACGTTGGTGGTGGCGTTCTTCGGGTAGACGTGGACGTCGTACAGCCAGCCGTCGTGGTTGACCGGGTCGGTCAGCGGGATCGAGACCAGGAAGGGTGCGGACGGCGTGGCGCCGGCCGGCCAGGCCGTCTCCTGCACCAGGTAGAGGCCGAGCGGGAGGCTCGACAGCGAGGCCACGCCGTTGGCGTCGGTGGTGACCGGCGATCCGTTGGCCGCGGCGAGGGTGTAGCCGGCGCCGGTGATCGAGCTCTCGGCGTTGGCCGGGTCGAACTTCTTGCTCAGGGCGTTGGCGTCGGACCAGCCCTGGTTGGTGGTCAGGTCGATCGTGTTGACCTTCTTGATGCTGAAGGTCGCGCCCGGGACCGGCGTCAGGCCGGTGGTGTCGACCTGGGTGCCGTTGTGGGGCAGTCCGGTCGGGCTGTCCGGGGTGGCGAACTTGTGGATGGTCAGCGAGCCGGTCTTCGTCGGGTCGGGCAGCGGGTTGGCAGCCGAGGCGCTGGAGGCCACGCCGAGCAGCGTCAGCACGGCCACGGCGAGGGCGGTGAGGAGCGCCGTGAGGCGTCCGCGGAACTGGTGGGACATGTGTCGATTTCTCCTTCGACGATGCAGGGATGACGCGGTCGGGACGGGCGGGGCTACGGGCGCACGGGCACCTCCGGACGCCTGGCCTCACGGCTCCCGAGGGCGAGGCCGAGGAGGACGGCGAGCGCAAGGACGGCGAGTCCGCCCGCGACCAGAGCGCCGGTCCCGGTACCGCCGGCCGCAGGAAGCACGGCGGCACGGAAGTTGCGGACGACGAGCTCGGGCGCGCCGCCGGTCGCGGTGGCGAGGGTGACGACGTCGGTGCCGGAGCCCGAGCCGAGGGTGACCGATCCGTCGGAGGCGACGGTGAACCGCACCGGCTGCGCGAGCAGCGAGGTGCCGTCCGGCGCCTTGGTCTCGAGCACCCAGTAGCTGCCGGGCGTCAGGCCGGCGATCTTGAACTGTCCCGTCTGACCGGACACCGCGACCACGCCGGGTGAGGCGAGCACCGGCCCCATCGCACCCGCATTGTCGGCGTGCAGCTCCCATGCCGACCCGTTGATGGGTGACCAGGCGCCGTTGGGCTGCTGCGCCTGCTTGAGCAGGTAGACGTCCTGCCGGGTCACCGTGTTGGTCAGCACGCAGGCGATCTGGGCGCCGGCGACCGGCGTGATCGTCAGCGCGTCGGTGAACGTCGCGCCCGTGGGCAGCCCGGACTGCAGGCCGCTCGCGTCGGTGCAGGTGATCTTCTTGCCGTAGCTGGTGAGATCGGTGGTGCCGGCCGCCCGCTCGGTCAGGTAGTAGGTCGTCCCAGCGGTCGCGGTGTAGACACCGGTCGTGCCGGTGCCGGGGTCGACGGTGGCGCCGGAGCCGGAGGTCGTGGCGTTCGTCGTACTGCTGACGACGGTGCCGGTGGCCGAGCCGGTGCGGATGCCGACGGTGAACTCGTCGGTGTCGGCGGCGCGGGCGTTGCCGAGGGTCTTGGTCAGCCTGAGCGTCGGCGGCTTCGCCGTGTTGGTGATCGTGCAGGTGATCTTGGCGCCGGTCGCCGGGACGACGGAGTTGCTGCCGGTGTAGGCGGCGCCGTTGGGCAGGCCGGACGTGGCACCCGTGGCATCGACGCAGGTGAGCGTCGCGTCGTAGCGGCTCAGGTCGGTGACGCCCGCGCCGGACTCGGTGAGGTAGTAGGTCGTCCCCGAACGGCCGACGTAGGCGCCGGTCGTGCCGGTGCCGGCGGTGACCGTCGACCCGCTGCCGGTGGTCGTCGCCGCGCTCGGATCGCTGACGACGGTGCCGGTGCCGGATCCGGTGCGGATCGCGACCGTGAACTGGTCGGCGGTGCGGACCCGGGCGGAGCCGAGCGCCTTGACGAGGGTGATCCGCGGCCAGCGGAACTCGACCGTGCCCGGAGCGCCGGGCACCAGCCCGGTGAGGGTCATGTTGGACGTCGGGCTGTTCGTGTAGCTGCCTTCGACCGCCGAAGTGACGCCGACGGTGATCGTGCACGACGTCTGGTTGAGCGCGAGGTCTCCCCCGGTCACCGTGATCGTGTTGCCGCCGGCGGCGCCGGTCCTCGTCATGGTCGCGCCGGCGAGCTGCGTGCAGGTGCCGCCGAAGGTCGAGCCGGTCAGGGTCAGACCGGCGGGCAGGGTGTCGACGAAGCCCCAGTCGGTCTTGGCCAGCAGGTCGGAGGTGTTGGTGATGGTGAGCGTCAGCGTCGACGTCTGCCCCGGCTCGAGGAGCGCCGGGCTGAACGACTTGTCGACGGCCGGGGTGACGTCGCGGACCTCGACGTTGTCGAAGCCGCCGTCGTTGCCGTTGGTGAGGCCGATCTGGTCGTACATCGCGACGCCGAGCGAGCTGCCGGAGTAGATGAAGGCGGTGTCGGCGCGCAGCCGGCTGACGTAGCCGCTCATCGTCGTGGTGGCGCCGACCGCGCGCGGCCGGTTCACCGTGAACGCCACACGCGAGGCGTCACGGCACGGGTTCATCGGCGAGCCGACGTTGGTGCGCGTCGCGCCGTTGAGGAGCTGGAACTGGTACTGCGGGTCGCTTCCCTGGGCGACCGTGCCGGTGCCCGAGCAGTTGCCGGCCACCGCGTCGACCGCGAAGGTGTAGAAGTGGTTGGGCGTGACCGCGATCTGCTGCTGCGTCTCGAACATCCGCGACGTCGTCTGCCCGGTCGGCAGCGTGTCGCAGGTCGAGGTGTTGCCGACGCTGGTCTGCGTGCACTCGGTGTAGGTCGACACGATGTGGTCGTTGTCACCCCCGCCGACGACCTGCCCCATGGCGCGGGCCAGCGTGCGGATGCCGTTGTAGGACTGGACGCCGGCGACCGGGCTGCACTTGTTGGCCATCGTCTGGCCGCCGACCACGCGACCGGTCGTCGCCCAGTCGGGGCCGCCGCCGTCGTCGGCGTTGAGTCCGTTGGCGTAGGCGAGCACGACGCCGCTGCAGCGCTGGCCCTCGCGCCAGTTGGTGTCGGCGGTGTAGGTCATGCCGCTCGCTCCGGCGTACTGCGGGGCGCCCAGGGTGTTGGCCGTCAGCGACTTGGCGCCGGTGGACGTCGTGCCCATGCCGTTCTCGAAGTCCTCGCGGTAGACGACGATCGGCGGGGCGGGAACGCCCGCGGCCATCGTGCGCAGGCCGGGCGCGAGCGGGGTGGCGAGCCCCTGCTGGTGGGACTGGCCGCCGGGACCGCCGAGCACGGGCGCGGAGCAGAGCAGGAGCACACCGACCGCCCAGCACATGCCGAGGCGGCAGCATCGGATCAACGCGGCGCGCAGGGCGCCGTCGGGTGGGTCGTACATCGAGGTCCTCTGCTTGGGGGGTCGTCGATAGAAGTGACAGCCCGCCCGGGCCGTTCTTACGCGAGAACCCGAAACTCGTCCCGCGTCGGCCTTTTCCGCAGAATCTCGCGCGATTCGCGTCATGAAGACCGTCGTCCGGTGTCTAGCCGGTGGGCCGAGGAGTGCCTGGACCGAAGGACACGGGGAGAGGGAGTGCGAATGCAGCGGGTGCAGCGGGTGCAGCGAGTCGGGATCGGCGTGGTGACGACCGTGATGGTCGTGTCGTCCCTGCTGATGTCAGGAGGAGCCCCGGGAGCCGACGCCGCGCCCCGCGCGCGGGAGGTGGTCGCACGTGCCAACGTGCCGCTGAGCTATCGACCGGCGCCGGGCCTGTTGTTCAACGAGCCCTACGGGCGCGGCGGCCGCAGTCCGTCGACGATCCGCCGGCACGTGCTGCGCAGCATCGACAGCACCCGCCGCGGCGACGTCGTCCAGATGGCCGCGTGGAACGTGCGAGGCCGCTCGTGGGCGCGGGCCATCATCCGCGCGCACCGCCGCGGCGTCGCCGTCCAGGTGATCATGGACCGGAGCAACTGGTCGCGCGAGCACCCCAACCCCGATGCCGCCGCGGTGGCGAAGGTGCTCAAGGGGCGCGAGAACCGGCCGGTGCAGAGCTGGCTGAAGCGGTGTGCGGGCTCGTGTCGCGGCGCCCGCGGCATCCCGCACTCGAAGTTCTTCCTGTTCAGCCGGGTCACCGACCGGGCCTACGTCACGATGTTCGGCTCCAACAACGCCACCGACGTGGCCGCGGAGGACCAGTGGAACGACCTCTACACCTGGGTCGGCAACAAGACCATCTACGACACCTTCCAGGGCATCTTCAACGAGATGTCCCTCGACCGCAGCCAGGGCGCCCGCGGCTACCGGGCCGCCCGCTTCAGCCCGACCCAGGGCGTCGCCTTCTACCCCTATCGAGGCGCGATCCCGAGCGCGGTCGGCGATCCCGACCTGGCCCGGCTCAACCAGATCCGCTGCACCGGCGCCACCGGTGGGACCGGGGCCGGCGGGCACACCCAGATCCGCATCATGCAGACCGCCATCCACGGCGAGCGCGGCAAGACGCTCGCCCGCAAGCTGGTCCGGCTGCGGAAGGCCGGCTGCGACATCCGCGTCGTCTACGCGCTGATGGGCAATGACGTCTACAAGATCCTCGGCGCCGGCCACGTGGCCAAGCTGCAGCTGGCCTATGACCGCGACCGCAACGGCGTCTACGACATCTACCTGCATCTGAAGTCGCTGGCCATCAGCGGCGTCTACCAGGGACGGACCGACGCCCGGGTCGTCTACAACGGCAGCGCCAACTGGAGTGCCGTGCCGCTGGCGAGCGACGAGGTCGTCGGCGAGTTCCGCGACCCGGCGATGACCAACGCCTACCTGCGCTGGACCGACTTCCTCTTCACGCACCGCCCGGGCGGCTGGGGGCCGGTCAACCTGGCGCCGGTGCGGGCCGCATCGGTGGAGGGACGCGTGGTCCCGGTCGACCCGTACGCCCTGATGAAGGCGGAGGGGCTCTAGGTGTACTGACCGGGCACGAGCTCGGACCGGACACGCACAACGCGCACAGCCACCCTGACCGGGGCTTACCCGGCGGGTGGCTGTGCGGTGCTGCTCACTGGCCCGTCAGCCGCCTCTCGGCGGGTGGCCGCTCGCAGCGGCGAAGGGTGAGGCCCGGGGGCATGAGTCGAACCAGCTGACGTCTGCAACCGCCGACGCCCGCCGGGCATTCCCGTCAGCCGGCGGCACCTCGCCGAGCCGCCAGCTCCAGTACGACGAGCGCCATCGCCAGGCCGCCGTCGAGCACCGCCCGGTCGGCGGAGGCCGACGTCCCGTGGGCGGCGAAGGCGGCGGTGTGGTGCGCGGCGCCGGCCGTGTCGTAGCCGATCATCGGCTGGATCGCCGGCACGCGGTGCGAGACGTTTCCCATGTCGGTCGAGGCCCGCGGCGCGCCCGCGCCGTCGACCGGGTCGCGGCCGAGCGAGGCGATGACGGAGGCGTAGAGCTCGGTCAGCTCCGGATCCTGGCGCAGGTCGGCGAAGTCGTTGCCGTACGGCGCCACGCTCAGCTCGGCGCCGGTGGCCACCGCGCCGGCGTCGAGGCAGCGCCGGACCCGCTGCTGGAGGCCGGCCAGCTCGTCGCTCGTCGCCGCGCGCAGCTCGATCCGGGCCAGCGCCTCGGCCGGAATGATGTTCGGCGCGGTCCCGCCGGCATCGATCACGAAGGACACCACCTGGTCGGGCCGGAGCTGCTGGCGCAGCAGGCCCACAGCCTGGTACGCCAGCGCGACCGCGTCGGCCGCGTTGACGCCGTCCCACGGCGCGGCGGCGGCGTGCGAGGGCGCACCGTTGTAGCGGACCTCCCACTGGCACATCGCGTACGACGACAGCCCCACCTCGTCGTCCGCGCCGGCGTGCACCATGAGCGCCGCGTCGACGCCGTCGAAGACGCCGGCCTCGAGCAGCGGGATCTTGCCGCCGAGGGTCTCCTCGCCCGGCGTCCCGACGACCCGGACGACGACGCCCAGCTCCTCGGCCACCGGCGCCAGCGCCAGCGCCGCCGCGACAGAAGCGGCGCCGTTGACGTTGTGACCGCAGGCATGGCCGATGCCGGGCAGCGCGTCGTACTCGACGCACAGCGCGACCACCAGGTCACCCGCCCCGATCGTGGCGAGGAAGGCGGTGTCGAGCCCGGCGATGCCGGTCTCGACGGCGTAGCCGCCGGCGGCGAGCACCGCGGCGATCTTGGCGCAGGAGCGGTGCTCGGCGAACCCCAGCTCGGGCTCGGCATGCAGGCTGTGGCTGAGCTCGACGACCGCGTCGGCCGACCGCGCGAGGGCCTCGTGGATCCGGCCGCGGACGGAGGTCCCGGTCGTCGTCATCGGCCTCACCGGACCTGCGCGAGGAAGGCGCGCGTCCGCGGGTGCTGCGGGTCGCCGAGGACCTGCGCCGGTGGTCCGGACTCGACGACCACGCCGCCGTCCATGAAGACGACGGTGTCGGCGACCTCGCGGGCGAAGCCCATCTCGTGGGTCACCACGACCATGGTCATCCCGCTGTCGGCCAGGCTCCGCATCACGTCGAGCACCTCGCCGACCAGCTCCGGGTCCAGCGCGGAGGTGGGCTCGTCGAACAGCATCAGCGACGGCTCCATCGCCAGCGCGCGGGCGATCGCCACCCGCTGCTGCTGCCCGCCGGACAGCTGCGACGGATAGGCGTTGCCGCGCTGCAGCAGGCCGACCCGCTCGAGCAGCCGCTTGCCGCGCAGTACGGCGTCCTCGCGGCTCACCCCGCCGACGACGGTCGGCGCGAGCGTGAGGTTCTCGAGCACGGTCAGGTGCGGGAACAGGTCGAAGTGCTGGAACACCATGCCGATGCCGGCCCGCTGGCGCAGCACCTCGCGCTCGCGCAGCTCGTGCAGCCGGCCGCCGCTCTCGCGGTAGCCCATGAGTCGGCCCCCGACCTCGATCCGGCCGGCGTCGATCTGCTCCAGGTGGTTGAGGCAGCGCAGGAAGGTCGACTTGCCGGAGCCGGACGGCCCGATCAGGCAGGTCACCTCGCCGGGCCGCACCTCGAGCGAGACGCCCCGCAGGACGGGCACCACGCCGTACGACTTGTGGACGTCGTTCGCGCGCACCATCGGGATCGTGGTCATCGGGACTCCTTGGGCCGGAAGGCGAGGCGGCTGCGCAGCGACAGCCGGCCGGCGGGCGTGTGCCCGCGGGAGAACCGGCGCTCGAGCGCGGACTGCAGGACGGTGAGCAGCGTGGTGACGACGAGGTACCAGACGCTGACGACGATCAGCAGCGGGATCGTCTGGTAGGTCTGGCTGTAGATCGCCTGCGCGGAGTAGAGCAGCTCGTGCATCGCGATGACCGACACGATCGAGGTCATCTTGAGCATCGTGATCGTCTCGTTGCCGGTCGGCGGCACGATCACCCGCATCGCCTGCGGCAGGACGATCTTGCGCATGGTCTGGCGCCGGCTGAGTCCGAGCGCGGCGGCCGCCTGACGCTGGCCGGGCGAGATCGAGGAGATGCCGGAGCGCACGATCTCGGCGAGGTACGCCGCCTCGTTGAGGCCGAGGCCGAGGATCGCCGCGGCGTACGGCGTGATCAGCAGGTTGACGTCGACGACCGCCAGGTCGGGCCCGCCGGGGATCCCGATCGTGAGGTTCGGGAAGATCGCCGAGAGGTTGTACCAGAGGATCACCTGCACCAGCAGCGGCGTGCCGCGGAACAGCCCGACGTAGGCCCATGCGAAGCCGCGCGCGACCGGGTTGTCCGAGAGCCGCATGATCGCGAGCAGGACGCCGAGCACCAGCCCGATCGCCATCGCCACGACGGTGAGCTCGAGCGTGGTGACCAGGCCGCGCAGGATCGGTCCGGCGGTCAGGTTGTCGCCGACGACCGACCACTCCAGACGGGGGTTGGTGGCGAGCGCCCGCGCCAGCCAGACCAGCGCCAGGACGAGGATCGCCCCGGAGATCCAGCGGCCGGGACGTCGTACCGGGACCGCGCGGATCGGCGCCGTCACCGGCGCCCGGGTCTCAGTGACCTGCACCGTCGACCTCCACCTTCGTGACCGCGCCCTGACCGAGGCCGTAGCGGTCGAGGATCGCGCGATAGGTGCCGTCGTCGACGAGCTTCTGCAGCGCGCCCTGCACCGCCCGGGCGAGGTCGGCGGACTCCTTCGGGAACGCCATGCCCGTCGGAGCCGGCTCGGTGCCGTCGTCGATCGAGGTGAACCGGCCCTTGCCGTTCTTCACCTGGGTGGCCGCCGCGACGCTGTCGGTCCAGACGTAGTCGATCCGGCCCGAGCCCATCGCCAGCACCGACCCCGGCACCGACGGGAACATCTGCAGGTCGATCGCCTCGTGGCCCGCCGCCTGGCACGCCTTGCTGGCCTTCTCGCTGAAGCCGACCGTGATCGTGCCGGTCTGGACGCCGACCCGGTGGCCGCAGAGGGCGTCGGGCAGCTGGTCGGTGGTGACCGGGTCGCCCGCCGGGACGACGAGCGCGCCACCGGCGTCGAAGTAGTCGACGAAGGTGACCTCGCGCTGCCGCTCGACGGTGTCGGTCATGCCGGAGACGGCGAGGTCGTAGCGACCGGCCCGCAGCCCCGGGATCAGGCTGTCGAAGCCGGCGCGCTCGAACCGGATCTCGACGCCGAGCTGCTTGCCGATCGCCGCGAGCAGGTCGGGGTCGAGCCCGACGATCGTCTTCTGGTCGTCCGACAGCGTCTCGAAGGGCGGGTACGTCGGGTCGGTCGCGACGGTGAGGTAGCCGCGAGCACGGACGTCGGCGGGCAGCTCCCCGGACGCCGTGCCCGTGCTGTCCGGCGAGGCGTTCTTCGGCGCGCTGACCGCGTCGCAGCCCGCGGCGAGGACGGTGAGGGCGGCGAGCGTCGCGGTGGCGGCGGCCAGGGCCCGCGCTCGGCGCGGGGTGGAGGTCGGGGTCATGGCAGGAACGTATGATCGCGCTCACAGGTCATCCCGAGATCGATGGAATCGATCACCACAGCCTCAGATAGCGATGGAATCGAACGCCTTTAGCGAGCTGGACCTCGCCCTGCTCAACGCGCTCCAGGTCGACCCGCGCGCCGAGTGGAGCCGGATGGCGGCCGCGCTCGGCGTCCAGCCGGCGACCCTGGCCCGGCACTGGGAGGGCATCCGGGCCCGCGGCCTGGCCTGGATCGCGCTCACCGCCGGCCACCGCTACGAGCAGGTGGCGAGCTCGGCGTTCGTCCGGGTGGGGTGCGCGGCCGAGGACCGCGCCGCCCTCACCGAGGCGCTGGCCGAGGAGCCGGAGGCCGCGACCGTGGCCGCGACGATGGGCAGCCACCAGTTCCTGCTCGACGTGCTGGTGCCGGACCTGACGACCCTGCGCGGCTACCTCGACGAACGGCTCCCCCGCCTGCCGGGCGTCCGCGACATCGACTCGCTGCTGATCACCCGGGTCTACCGCGCCGGGACGCAGTGGCGGCTCGGGACCCTCGACCCCGACCAGCTGCGCCACCTCCACCGCGGCCCCGACACCTGGGCCTCACCGTTCGCCGTCGACGACGTCGACCGGGCCCTCATCGCGGAGCTGACCCGTGACGGACGGGCCGGCTGGGCCGCACTCGGCGCCGCCACCGGCATCAGCGCGCCGACCGCGCGGCGGCGGATCACCCGGATGATCCGCGCCGACGTCATCGAGCTGCGCTGCGAGGTCGCCCAGCCGATCGTCGGGCCCGCCGTCCAGGTCACCTTCCTGATGCGGGTGCCGGGCGACCGGCTCGACGCCGCCGGCGGCGTCCTCGGGGCGATGCCGCGCTGCCGCCTGGCCGCCGCGGTGGCCGGCCCGCAGAACCTGCTCGCCACGCTGTGGCTCAGCACCGCAGCCGACATCAACCGCGTCGAGCGCACCGTGCTCGGCCAGGTCCCCGGGCTCGAGGTGCACGACCGGATCGTGCACCTGCGTGCGGTCAAGCGGGTCGGACATGTCCTCGACACCGAGGAGGCGTCGCGGCGCGTCGTCCCCCTCGCGGTGTGGTGAGGAGCCCTCCCTAGGTTCCCCATGCCCGCCCCCACCGACCACCTGGTGTGGATGTGCCCGACGCCTGACGGAGTGGGCCGCACCTATCGTGGTGTCCCCAGCAGCCCGAGGAGGACATCACGATGGCGACGGTCGACAAGGACGCGGCGAAGGCGTTCCAGAAGCGGATGGTCGGCGTCATGAACGACTCCGCCCTCGGCCTGCTGCTCGGCATCGGCGACGAGCTCGGGCTGCTCGACGTCCTCGCGCGCAAGGGGCCGGCCGACCCGGCGACGCTCGCCGCGGCGGCCGGGGTCGACGAGCGCTACCTGCGCGAGTGGCTGGACGGGATCGTCGCGGGCGACGTGGCGACGTACGACCCGGAGAGCGGCCACTACGCGCTGCCGCCCGAGCGCGCGGCCTGCCTCACGCCCGCCGACGGACCGGTCAACCTGGCCCGCAGCCTCAAGATGCTGACCATGCTCGCCGGCGTCGCGCCCGACCTGCAGGACCGGTTCCGCGACGGCGGCGGACTCGGCTACGACCACTACCCGCGCTTCCACGCGATGATGGCCGAGGACGCCGCCGCCACCCACGACGCGGGCCTGCTCGACGTCGTCGTGCCGACGGTGCCCGGGCTGCACGAGCGGCTCACCGCGGGCGCCAGCCTGGCCGACGTCGGCTGCGGGTCGGGGCACGCGATCAACCTGCTGGCGCGGGCCTATCCCGAGAGCCGGTTCGTCGGCTACGACCTCGGCGAGGACGCGATCGAGGCGGCCCGCGCGGAGGCGACCGCGTGGGGGCTGGGCAATGCGCGCTTCGAGGTCCGCGACGTCGCCGAGCTGGGCGAGACGGCGGCGTACGACGTCGTGACCGCGTTCGACGCGATCCACGACCAGGCCTTCCCCGACCGGGTGCTCGCCGGGATCGCCGCGGCGCTGCGCCCGGGCGGCATCTTCCTGATGGTCGACATCAAGGCCCAGTCGCGGGTCGAGGACAACCTGACGCTGCCCTGGGCGACGTACCTGTACACGCTGAGCCTGATGCACTGCATGACGGTGTCCCTCGCCCAGGGCGGCGCCGGCCTCGGCACCGTGTGGGGCCGGCAGACGGCGGTGCGGATGCTCGAGGAGGCCGGCTTCGTCGACGTCCGGGTCGACGAGATCCGGACCGACCCCTTCAACTACTTCTACGTGGCCCGCAAGGCCTGACGCTGCAGCACCCCGCCGACCAGCGCGGCCACCACCGCGAGGACGGCGGCCGCCAGGACGGCGTGGTGCAACCCGTCGACGAACGCCCCCGGGTCGGTGCCGAACGGACCGGACGCGGGCACGAACGTCCCGAGCCAGGCGACGCCCAACGCCAGTCCGGTCTGCCGGAAGGTGTCGTTGGCGCCGGCCGCGAGCCCGCTCTGCTCGGGCGGCAGGGCCGCGAGCGCGAGCGCGCTGCCTGCCGGGTTGAACAGGCCGGTGCCGACGCTGGCGACGAGGAAGCCCGGCAGGATCGACGTCCAGCCGGAGTCGGCGTGGATCGTCAGCGCGAAGGTCGACAGGCCCACCGCGATGAGGAGGAGGCCGACGACGGCCAGGGTGCCGGGCGCGATGCGGGTCATCAGGCCGGCGGTCAGGCCGGAGACGACGAACATCAACGCCGTACCGGGGAGATAGGCGAGGCCGGTCTGCAACGGGCTGAGGCCGACGACATTCTGCAGAAAGAGCGTGAGGTAGAGGAATCCGGCGAAGAAGGACGCCGAGATGCCGAAGACCAGGACCTGCGGCGCCGCGAAGCCGGGACGGCGGAAGTAGGCCGGCGGGACCATCGGGGCGGCCGACCGCCGCTCGATCACGACCAGCGCGATGCCCGCTGCCGCGGCGCCCGCCAGGCAGCCCGCCACCGGCGCGCTTCCCCAGCCCAGCTCGTTGCCCCGCAGCAGCGCGAACACCAGCAGGAAGAGCCCGATCACCAACGCGGTCTGGCCCGGTACGTCGAGCCGCCGCGCCCGCGGGTCGCGGCTCTCCCGGATCCGCCGGGCGAGCGCCAGCGTCACCAGCCCGATCGGCACGTTGATCCAGAAGATCGCCCGCCACCCGACGCCGTCCGTCAGCACCCCGCCGACGAAGGGCCCCACCGCGAACGCCGCGCCGATGCAGGCGCCGTACACCCCGAGGGCCTTGGCGCGCTCCGCCGCGGTCGGCGTCACCTCGGAGATCAGCGCGAGCGCCGTCGCGAACAGCACCGCCGCCCCGACGCCCTGCACCGCCCGCGCCCCCACGAGCGCCCCGATCCCCGGCGCCACCGCGCACGCCCCCGACGCCACCGTGAACAGCCCCATCCCACCCACGAACACGCGCTTGCGCCCGAACCGGTCGGCGATCGCCCCCGCCGACAGGACGACGGCCGCGAGCGGCAGCGTGTAGGCGTCGATCACCCACTGCAACCCCGAGAGCCCCACCTCGAGGCCGTCCGCGATGTCGTTGAGCGCGGTGTTGACCACGCTGATGTCGAGCATCAGCATCACCGTCGCCACACAGGCGACGGCGATGCTGACCGTCCGGTCGGACGCCGGGTCGGGCGCCGGTCCGGCGGTCGTGGCGGATGTGTCGGTCGTGAGCGTCATGCGTCGATGCTCGTGGCCGGTGGTGGGCGGCGAACATCCCAAGCGGGCGGGGAACCGGAGATCCCAGAGGCGAGGGCGGTGTCCCGTTCCCAGAATTCTGGGTGGCGGTCTCTGGCGTCACCGCTAGCCGGCGACCCGGACCCGACAGGCCAGGTGCAGCGCGAACCGGTCGTCGGGGTTGTCGAGGTCGAGGTCGAGCAGCGGCACCAGCCTGCGGATGCGGTAGGTGACCGCATTGGGATGCAGGTGCAGCGTGGCGGCGGCCTTCGTCGGCGAGCGCTGCGCGTCGAGATAGGCCAGCAGGGTCTCCACCCCCTGGGACGCGCGGTCCGGGCCGAGGGCGTCGAGCGGGGCGAGCACCTCGTCGAGCACCTTGCGGCTGGTGGTCGAGGCCGCGAGCTCGGCGAGGACGCGACGGATGCCGGTGCCGTCGAACATCACCGGCCTGCCGGACCGCCGCTTGTCCCGGGCGATGCGGGACGCGACGCGCGCCTCGGTGACCGCCGACCGCAGCCCGTCGACGCCCTCCCACGGACCGCCGATCCCGACGTAGACGGCACCGCCCGCGTCGGGGGTCACCTCGGCGACCAGGTGCTCGACGCCCGCCCGCAGCTCGGCGACGAGCCGATCGAGTCGCGACGCTGTGCTGCCCACGACGAGCAGGTGGCCGGTCACGGCCGCAAGGTGCCAGGAGCCGGCGACATTGCTGAACCGGTGCAGTCCGGCCAGCTCGACCCGGTCGACCAGCCGGCGGCGCTGCGCGAGCCCGTCGGCGTCCGCGGCGTCGAGCTCGCCGAAGTCCAGCCAGGCCGCGCAGTGATGGCCGTCGACGCGGAAGCCGACGCGCCGGGCCTGCTCGACGAGGCTCGGCAGATGACTGGACTCGGCGAAGGCCACCTGCGCCACCAGCTCGGCGCGGGTCTGGGTCTCGGCGAACAGGCGGGTCAGCTCGCGCTGCTTCGCCCGGGCGACGGCCGCGGCGATCGTCGGAAGCGCCAGCTGCGCCGCCTCGTCCGAGGGAACGCGGACGACCCCGATCACCTGGTCGCCGATGACCACCGATCCCGCCGTCCGCCGCTCGGTGGCCTCGTCACCGCGCGCCTCGAGCTCGACCGGCACACCCAGCGCATCCTGCGCGCGGGCCAGCAGCTCGTCGGCGGACGCCGCGTCGTCGGCGACCGCCGCATGGGCAGCGGCGAGACGCTCCAGGACGACGGCCGCGGTGGTCGTGACCAGGCGATCCAGGCGGATGATCAGGCGCGCGATGTCGGTCGTGGCCGGGGTGGCCAGCAGCACGAGCCCGGTGCGCTCCGCCATCCGGCGACAGGTGGACGGCACGTCGCCGTCGCCGACGAACAGCAGCGCCGCGCATTCCTGGGTGGCCGCGAGCCTGGTCGCGACGTCGAGCTCGTACGGCGACGCGTGCTCGGTCGCCCCCGCCGTGAGGACGACGACGCGTCCGCTCTTCTGGTCGGCGACGTCGGCCAGCCGCTCGGCCGCGCGCACCCCCGTCACCGGGCGGCCCGGCGCCGTCCCGGCGACCCAGCCGATGTCGAGGTGGCGGGCGTCGACCAGGTCCTGGGGCGTCGTCACGGCCGCGATTCTGCCGCTCACTGTCGTGCCACGACAAGAGCGACCCGTTCTCTGTCGGGTGACCACATTGATCGTGAGGTGACTCACTTCCAGAATCAGTGCCATGCAACGTGTCCAACAGATCGACCTGGAGACGCTCGACGCCCTCGGCCGAGGCTGTGCCGTGCTCGGCACCGGCGGCGGCGGCGACGTCGGAGCGCCTCTCATCGCGGCGGCGCACGCCATCCGCACGCGCGGCCCGGTCCCCGTCGTCCAGCTGTCCGACCTTCCCGCCGACGGCCTCATCGCACCACTCTCCGGCATCGGCGCTCCCACCGTCGGTGTGGAGATGCTGCCCGGTGAGGGCGAGGCGGTGCGGCTGCGCGCCGAGGCCGAGCGCTTCATGGGCCGCCCGCTGTCGGCGATCATGTCCTCGGAGATCGGCGGCTCGAACGGCGTCGAGCCCGTCCTGTGGGCCTCCCTGCTCGGCCTGCCGATCGTCGACGCCGACGGCATGGGGCGCGCCTTCCCCGAGGTGCAGATGGTGTCGATGAACGTCGCGGGTCTGCCGGTCAACGTCGTGATCGTCGCCGACCTCGTCGGCAATGTCACCACCATCCAGCCGCTCGACGGCGAGTGGTCCGAGCGCATCGCCCGTGCCGCCTGCGTCGCCGGCGGCGCGTCGGCGCTGATGGCCGACTACGTGATCACCGCCGAGCAGGCCGCGGGCGCTGTCATCGAGGGGAGCATCAGCCTCGCGGTCGACCTCGGCCGGGCGACCGTGGGGGCCGCCGACCCGCTGGAGGCCCTGCAGGCACGGCTCGACGCACGCGCCCTCATCACCGGCAAGATCGTCGACATCGAGCGCGAGACCGGCGGCGGCTTCGTCCGGGGATCGGTCGTGATCGAGGAACTCGGCGGGACCGGGCGCCTGATCCGCGTCGAGATCCAGAACGAGAACCTCGTGGTGTTCGAGGACGGCGAGGTGCTGGCCAGCGTGCCGGACCTGATCTCCATCATCGACACCCAAAGTGCCCTCGCCATCTCCACCGAGTCGCTGCGCTACGGGCAGCGCGTGACCGCCCTCGCGTGGCCCTGCCACCCGCTGTGGCGCTCCGAGCGCGGCCTGAGCATCGCCGGCCCCCGCGCCTTCGGCTACGCCATCGACTACACCCCCGTCGAGAAGATTGGAACTCCCGTTGTCTGACGACTTTCGGATCGGAATCGACGTCGGTGGGACCAACACCGACGCCGTCGTACTCGACTCCCACGACCGCATCCGCGCCTGGACCAAGGCGCCCACGACGACCGACGTCTCCTCCGGTATCCACGCGGCGATCTCAGCGGTGTTGGCCGAGCTCGGCGACCAGGCGTCCCACGTCCGCCGCGTCATGCTCGGCACGACCCACGCGACGAACGCGATCCTCGAGCGTCGCGGCCTCGGTCGCGTCGCCGCCGTCCGGATCGGCGCGCCGGCGACGACCTCCGTGCCGCCGCTGACCGGCTGGCCCGCCGACCTGCGAGCGGCCGCCTGCCCGGCTGCCACCGTGGTCCGGGGTGGGTACCTCGTCGACGGCCATCCCCTCGCACCCTTCGACCGGGACGCCGTCGCCGCCTTCCTCGAGTCGGTCGCGGGCGAGATCGACGCGGTCGCGGTGACCGGCATGTTCAGCCCGGCCTTCCGCGACCAGGAGCTCGAGACCGCCGAGATCGCCGCGAAGGTCCTCGGCTCGCACGTCCCGGTGACGATGAGCCACGAGCTCGGCAGTCTCGGGCTCATCGAGCGCGAGAACGCCGCTGTCCTCAACGCCTCCCTGTACGCCGTCGCGGGCGACGTCACCCGCTCGCTCGGCCAGGCGCTCGCCGACCACGGCCTCGACGTCACCTGCTACTTCGCCCAGAACGACGGCACACTGATGGCGGTCGACCACGCCGAGCGCTATCCCGTGCTGACCATCGGCTCCGGCCCGGCGAACTCGATCCGCGGCGCGGCGTACCTCTCGGGCCTGGACGATGCGATCGTCGTCGACGTGGGCGGCACGTCGAGCGACTTCGGCGTCCTGCGCAACGGCTTCCCCCGCGAGTCCGCGCTCGCCGCCAATATCGGCGGCGTCAGCACCAACTTCCGGATGCCCGACGTCCTGGCCGTGGCCATCGGCGGCGGAACGATCCTGTCGGGAACGCCCGAATCCCCCGTCGTCGGCCCGCAGTCCGTCGGCTACCGCATCCGCGAGCGGGGCCTGGTCTTCGGCGGAGACACGCCGACGCTCACCGACGCCGCCGTCGCAGCGGGACGGACCGAGATCGCCGGGCACCGGCTGAGCTCCCGCAAGCACGGCGAGCTCTTCTCGGCCGCACTCCGTGAGTCCGACCGCTGCCTCGCCGACGCGATCGACTCCGTCGCGCTCGGGCGCCACGACAAGTACCTCGTCGCCGTCGGCGGCGGCGCCTTCCTCGTGCCCGACGACCTGGACGGCGCCGCGCGGGTCGTCCGCCCCGACCACGGCCAGGTCGCCAACGCCGTCGGCGCCGCGATCGCGCTGGCCAGCGGCTGGTGGGAGACCATCGTCCCCACCGGCGAAGGCCGTCGCCGAGCGGTCGACGAGGCCTGCGACGTCGCGCGCCAGCGCGCGGTCCACGCGGGCGCGATGCCCGACGGGGTTGAGATCGTCGAGATCGTCGAGGTCCCCCTGTCCTATCTGCCCAAGCCGTCCGTCCGCCTCTCGGTCAAGGCGGCCGGACCGCTGGCCCGGCTCTGAGCGCCCTCCTCCCCGCCCCTCTTCCTTCCCTCACCCTGGAGCTCTCATGAAGCGCATGTGGACCCTCCTCGCCGGAGTCCTGGCCACGACGCTCGCCCTGACCGCATGCGCCGGCACGACGCGTGCCCCGAGCAGTGCCGGCAGCACCTTCACCTACGCCTTCCACCTCAATGTCGTGACCGAGTGGGACCCCGCGGTCTCGTACTCGAACGAGAGCATCGCCATGGCGAACCTCTACGAGTCGCTCACCCGGTACGACGCCGCCGCCAAGAAGGTCGAGCCGCTCCTCGCGACCTCGTGGACGAAGTCGGCCGACGGCCGGAGGTGGACCTTCACCCTCCGCGACGACGTCACCTTCCACACCGGGCGCAAGCTCGACTCGACCGCCGTGAAGGAGTCGATTGAGCGCACCAAGAAGCTCGCCGGCGGCGCGGCGTACATCTGGGATCCCGTGTCCTCGATCGAGACGCCCGACCCGACCACCGTCGTGTTCGACCTCGCCTACCCGGTCGCGCTCGATCTGGTCGCCTCGTCCGGCTACGGCGCCTACGTCTACGACACGCAGGCTGCCGGCACGGGCGACCTCGCGGCATGGTTCAAGAAGGCCAAGGACGCCGGAACCGGGCCCTACACCGTCGACACGTGGACCGCCGGCGCCGAGACCGAGCTCCGGCTCAAGGCGTACGACGACTACTGGGGCGGCTGGACCGACCAGCAGTACCGAGCGGTCGAGTTCCGCGTCACGCCGGAGGTCACGACCGCGTGGCAGCTCCTCCAGCGCGACGACGTCTCCTTCGTCGACCGCCTCACCCCGCAGATCTTCGAGCAGGCCACGACGACCAAGGGCGTCGGCACCAGCGAGACCAGCTCGTTCCAGAACCTGCTCGCGCTCTACAACACCGCGTCCGGCCCGATGGCCGACATCCGGGTGCGCCGCGCGATCCAGATGCTGACCGACACGAAGGCCATCATCAGCGCACTGCACGGCGCCGCCGCTCCAGCGGACGGCCTGATCCCGCCCGGCCTGATCGGCGAAGGCGACGCGAGCGTCAAGCCCGACGCCACGGTGGCCAAGAAGCTGCTCGCCGACGCGGGCTACGACGCGGGCCACCCGCTGCGGCTCTCGCTCACCTACGCCCAGGGCGACAAGGACCAGGGGCTGTACGTCACGCTGCTCGGATCCGCCCTGAAGGCGGCGGGCGTGCAGCTCGACGCGCGGCCGATGCAGTGGGACGCGCAGTGGACCCGTGGCAAGAGCGCCGACCCGAGCCAGCGGCAGGACATCTTCGTCATGTACTGGTATCCCGACTACGCCGACCCGCTCTCGTGGTTCGCGAACCTGTTCAAGAGCGCGAAGGATCCCTACTTCAACCTCGCCTACCTCGAGGACGCCTCGGTCGACGCCAGTGTCGCGAGCCTGCCGAAGGAGACGGCGATCGCACCCGCCCAGGCCGCTCGTTCCTACCTCGACCTGCAGCGCCGGATCGTCGTCGACGACGCCGCGGTCACGCCGCTGTACCTCATCAAGTACCAGCGCGCCTATAGCGCCGACTTCACCGGATACGTCGACAACCCGGCGTATCCCAACGTGGTGTTCGTCCACGACCTCAGGACGAAGTGACCAGCCATGACCACCGCAACCGCACACCCGGTCGCCGTACGGCGGACGCGGCGCCGATCCCCGGGCCTGGGGCGGGTCCTGCTGCGACGTCTCGCCCATGCCGCCGTCGTCGTCGCCGGCGTCGTCTGCCTGACGTTCGTCATCGCGCGCCAGCTTCCCGGCGACGAGGCCGTGACCGCCGCCGGTGCCCGGGCGACACCGGAGCAGCTCGCCGCCGCCCGTGAGCGCCTCGGTCTCGACGACCCGCTCCCCCTGCAGCTGTGGCACTACGTGTCCGGCCTGGCGCGCGGCGACCTCGGGACGAGTCTGCACACCCGCCAGCCCGTCGTCTCCGACCTCGGGCGGGCCCTCCCGGCGTCGCTCGAGCTGGTCGGATCGGCGATGGTGCTCGCCGTGCTGATCGGACTGCCGCTGGGCGTGATCGCGGCTCGGTTCGCGCGGCGTCGTACCGATCTCGCGGTGCGGACCGGGTCGATGCTGCTCGTGTCCGTCCCCGTGTTCTGGCTGGCTCTCGCGGTGCAGCTGCTGCTGTCGACCAAGCTCGGCTGGTTCCCCGTCGCGGGAGAGTACGACCGCGTACTCGACTCGACCTCGCCGCTGACCGTCTACACCAATATCACCGCATTCGACGCCCTGATCACCGGCAACTGGCCGATCCTGCTCAGCACGCTGCACCACCTGGTGCTGCCGGCGCTCGTCGTCGCGGCCTACCCGACCGGCGTCGTCGCGCAGATGACGCGGGCCGCGCTGATCGAGGAGAGCCAGCAGGACCATGTCCGCATGGAGCGGGCCCTCGGATTCCGGCCGCTCGAGATCCTGCTCAGGTTCTCGCTGCGGCCCGCCATCAGCCCGGTGCTCACCCTGCTCGCCCTGATCTTCGCGTACACCCTCGTCAACAGCGTTCTCGTCGAGGCGATCTTCAACTGGCCGGGCATCGGCACCTACACCGCGGACGCGATCCGGTCGGTCGACACTCCGGCCATCGCCGGCGTGACCCTCGTCATCGCGCTCGTGTACGTCACGGCGAACCTCGCCGTCGACCTGACCCAGATCGCCATCGACCCGCGGACGAGGAAGTCATGAGCACGACCCTGCCCATCCCGGCACGCCGGCGCCTGCGCCGGCTGGCCGGCCAGGATCTGCCGACGCTGCTGGCCGCCGTCGCGCTGCTGATCGTCGTCGCAGCGGCTCTGCTCGCGCCGCTCGTCGCGCCGTACCCGGCCGACGGGACGACGGCGACCCATCCGGCCGCATCACTGCTCGGCCCGTCCGGAGCCCACTGGATGGGAACCGACGCGGTCGGCCGGGACATCCTCACCCGCGTCATGTACGGCGCCCGGACGTCGCTGTTCATCGCGGCCGCCGTGCTCGTCCTGTCGTCGACCGTCGGCGTCCTGCTGGGCTGCGTCGCCGGCTACTCGGGCGGCTGGGTCAGCGACGTCATCATGCGCGTCACCGACGTGTTCCTGGCCTTCCCCGCGCTCCTGCTGTCGCTGGCACTGGCCGTCATCCTGCGGCCGGGTGTGGGCACCGCGATCATCGCGATCGCCGCGACCTGGTGGCCGTGGTACGCGCGGCTCGCCTGCTCCGCGGCCTCGACGATCCGGCACCGCGCCTACATCGACTCGGCCCGCTGCCTGGGCCTCCCCCGCTGGCGCATCGTCGCGGAGCACGTCCTGCCCAACTCCCTGACGCCGGTCATCGTCCAGCTGTCCCTGGACGCGGGCGGCGTCATCCTCACCGCGGCCGCGCTCTCCTATCTGGGCCTCGGCGCCGTCGAGCCGACCAGCGAATGGGGGCTCATGGTGCAGCAGGGACAGTCGAGCTTCACGACCGAGTGGTGGATCGTGACCTTCCCCGGCCTGGCGATCCTGCTCACCGCCTTCTCCTTCAACATGCTCGGCGAAGGCCTCCGCCAGGCCCTCGACCCACGGAAGGTGGCCCGATGAACGCGGCCTCGCCGGTCCTCCAGGTGACCGGCCTCAGCATCCAGTACGGCGGCCGGCGGGTCTCGAGCCTGCCCGACCTCTCCGTCGCCCGCGGTGAGGTGGTCGCGATCGTCGGCGAGAGCGGCTCCGGGAAGTCGACCGCGCTGACGGCGATCCTGGGCCTGCTCGCCGAGACGTCGGCCGACGTGAGCGGCTCCGTGAGCGTGCTCGGGACCGAGGTCGTCGGCGCGAGCGAACGGACCCTCCGATCGTTGCGCGGCTCCGAGATGGCGCTGGTCATGCAGAGTCCGCAGGCGTCGCTGAACCCCACCATGCGGCTCGGCCGGCTGATCCACCGCGCCCTGCGGCGCCACGGCGTCGGCAAGGCCGAGGCGGCGGGTCGGATCAGCGACGCGATGACCGCCGTGCGGCTGGACGAGCAGATCCTCGATCGCTATGCCCACGAGGTCTCGGGCGGGCAGGCGCAGCGCTTCGCGATCGCTCTCGCGGTCTGTCTCGGCGCCCAGCTGATCGCGGCGGACGAGCCGACGAGCGCGCTCGACGCGACGGTTCAGCTCGAGGTACTGACCCTCATCCGCCGCCTCGCCGAGGAGCGCCGTACGGCGTGGCTCGTCGTCGCGCACGACCTCGCCATGGTGTCGATGATCGCCGACCACGTGATCGTCATGCGCGACGGCGAGGTCGTCGAGACAGGACCGACCCGGGCGGTCCTCGGCGATCCGACCCACGAGTACACGCGCGCCCTGCTCGATGCCGTCCCCACCCTTCCCGCAGGAGGCGTTGGCCATGTCTGAGCCGATCCTGGCCGTCCGCGACATCACCTTGGCCTACGGCCACCATGTCGCACTGCACGACTTCAGTCTGGTGCTCGAGCGGGGCGAGGGATCCGTCGCGATCGTCGGCGAGAGCGGCTCCGGCAAGACCTCGCTGGCCCGCGCCGTCCTCGGCCTGCTCCAGCCCCGCGAGGGTCGCATCGAGGTCGACGGTGCCGACATCGGACGCCTCCGCGGCAGCGCGGCCCGGACCTGGCGGCGCCGGATCCAACCGGTCTTCCAGGACGGTCAGGAGGCGCTCGACCCCCGCCGTACGATCGGCGCCACGCTCGGCGAGGCGCTGCGCATGGCGGGCACCGCGCGCCGCGACCGGCCGGCCCGCATCGAGGAGCTCCTCGACGAGGTCGACCTGCGCCCCGATCTGGTGCGGCGCCGACCTCACGAGCTGTCCGGCGGCCAGCGCCAGCGCGTCGCCATCGCCCGCGCCCTGGCGGCATCGCCCGACCTGCTCGTCCTCGACGAGCCGACGAGCGCGCTCGACGTCACCGTGCAGGCACGCATCGTCGCGCTGCTCGAGCGGGTCGCGACGACGCAGCAGATCCAGCTGATGCTCATCACCCACAACATCGCCCTGGCCCAGCGCCTGACGCGACACACGGTGGTTCTCTTCAACGGACATCAGGTCGAGGCGGGTCCGACCGAGGAGATCCTCCGGGCGCCACGGCACCCCTACACCCGGACGCTGGTGTCCTCGACTCCCAGGCTGTGGGCTCCGCTGCCCAAGGTCGCTCCGGCGCCTCCGGCCGCGCCCGCCGGCGACGGCTGCGCCTACCGGTCGCGATGTCCGCATGCCGACGACGCCTGCAGCGTCGTACCCGCACTGGTCGGCTCGCCCGGGGTCGCCTGCCACCACCCCCTGACCACGCTCGCCCTCGACGCCGCAGGCCGGAACGGAAGCCACTGATGCACGAACTCCACCGACGCTCGGTCGTCGCCGACACCCACAACGACCTGCTCTGCGGCGTCGTGGCCCGGGCGCCGGAGACGTGGAGCGGATACTTCCGCGAGTCCTGGATCCCTCAGCTGAGGACGGGAGGCGTCGACCTCCAGGTGCTTCCCGTCTTCATCGAGGATCCGTACCGTCCCGAGGGGGCGCTGCGCCAGACCTTGCGGATGATCGAGGCCGGACACCGGATCGCGGCCGGCAACGCCGACGAGGTCACGCTCTGCGAGACCGGCGAGGACATCGACGCCGCGATCGCAAGGGGGACGATCGCGCTCGTCCTGGCGCTGGAGAGCGCGCCCGGCATCGGCGAGGACGTCGAGCTGCTCGAGACCATGCACCGCCTCGGCATCCGCATCGCCTCCCTGGCCCACTTCGGCCGGACCGCCCTCGCCGACGGCAGCGGCGAGGACGCGACCGGCAGTCGCCTCACCCGCGCCGGCGTACGAGCGGTGAGCGAGATGGAGCGCCTCGGGATGCTCTTCGACGTCAGCCACCTCGGCGCCGCCGGTGTCGAGCACGTCCTGGAGCTGGCGACGCGGCCCGTCATGGCGACGCACTCGTCGGCGCGGTCGCTGCGCGACCACCACCGCAACCTCACCGACGAGCAGCTCAAGGGCATCGCGGCCACCGGCGGCGTGGTGTGCGTCAACTTCCTCGGCTCGTTCCTCCACCCCACTGATTTCTCGCTCGACCGCTTGATCGACCACATCGAGCGCATCGCCGGGATCATGGGTGTCGACCGCGTGGGGCTGGGCCCGGACTTCCTCGACGAGATCCTGACCGACACGACGCCACCCTGCTGCGCCGAGCTGACGGTCGAGGGCATCCCGCCGCGCGGCTACGTCCCGGGCCTCGAAGGGCCGTCGGGGCTTCCGCTCGTCACCGACGCGCTGCTCGGCCGGGGATGGTCCGAGGACGACGTGGCGGCCGTCATCGGCGGGAACGTCCTGCGCCTGTTCCGCCAGGAGCTCGGCCGACGCCAGGCCTGAGCGACCTTGGCGACGTCTCCGTCGCGGGCGGGCGCCACCCGACCCGGTAGGCGGCGCCGACCGCGGCGAGCTGCGAGTCCACGCGCAGCTTGGCCAGGATCGACTTCACCTGGGTGCGGACCGTCGCGGACGAGACGAACCGGGCCGTGGCGATGTCGCAGACCTGGGCCCCGCCCATCAGCGCACCGAGGGTCTCCTTCTCGCGCCGGGTGAGGCTCTCGATCCGGGCGTGGATCTCCCGGTCGTTCTTGCGCTCGCCCATCGCGAGCTCGATGAGTCGCCGACGCTCCTCCGGGAGGACGACCGGTCGCCCGTCGCGGACGTCGCGCAGCGTGGTCATCACCTCGCCCAGGGCGCTTCCCTTCGACACGACCGCCTTGGCGCCGCGGTGCAGGCACTCGCCCCAGTCCGCGAGGTCGACGGTGGCGGTGAGCCCGATGACGGACGCCCCGGCCGCGGTCAACGGCGCGACCAGACGCGTGCCGTCGCCGACCCGCCCGAGGTCGAGGTCGAGGAGCACGATGCGGGGCACCGTGCGCAGCGTGACGGCGAGCACCGACGCGAGAGTGGCGGGCGGCGTCGTCATGTCGAGCCGCTTCACCACGTAGCCGTCGGCCTCGAGCGTGAGCGCGACCGACTCGGCGAAGAGGACGTGGTGGTCGACGATGGTGACCCTCGCGGGCCGGATCTGCTGGTTCATGGGGCGCACTCCCGTGAGCCGGGCCGGCGGCGCGAACGCCGCGCGGCAGCAGTCCCCATGCCTGCTGGTCCCTACACGTGCGCCTTTGTCCAGACGCACTTCGTCGTAGATTACGCGCGAGATCGATGACGTCAACCGCGAACGTCTCAGCTGGTGTCACCCGCGGCGGCAGCGAAGGCGGGGTGGCTGCCGGCGACCTTGCGGACCTCGGTCAGGTGCGCGCCCAGGTAGCCGCCCGCGGCCGCGGCCAGGCTGCCGGCCACGGCGAGAGCGATCCCGCGACGCCGGGCGCCGGCTCGGCGCGCCCGCCACGATCCGGCGAACAGGGCGATCCCGGTGGCGTTGGCGGCGGCGTGCACGAGCCCGACCCGCCGGTCCCGCTCCGCCAGCCCGACCCACTCGGCCCACCCCGTGAGCGCAGTCGGTACGGCGGCCACCACGCCGAGGCCCACCAGGCGCTGGGCGGCGCCTTCGGCCTCACGCCCCCCGACGAGATCGAGGACGAGGGCCGACGTCCACATGCCCAGCGGGAGATCGGTGAGCAGCGGATGGACGGCGTGCCCGAGCCACCGGTGCCCCCGCAGCCCGTCCCGGAGCGGGCCGGGCGGCAGCACCCGGTTCGCGAGTCGGGTCACCCGCGCGACCGGTACGTCGAGCTGCGGCGCCGTCTCCAGCGCCCGCATCCAGTCGACGACCGCCGGGTCCCCGCCGTCCGGCCCGATCGTGCCTGTGGACCCCCTGCGCATCGAATGCCTGCTCACCCGCTGCCCCCTCTGCTCGTGACCTCCGCCTGTGGCCGGGCAGTACCCCGCGCGCACGCGGTGACACGTCGGCCGAGACGTCCTGGCGGTTGGATCGAGGCGTTGCCGCTTTGCCCTTGGCAAGGTCGGCTCAATCTGTTGGGGTGGAGTCATGGCTCAGGCGACCGCTCCCAACACCGGCATCAGCACGATGCTGGCGTCGTTGCGCGCCGAGGCCGAGGTCCGTGACGCATCGCTGATCCGGGAGTGGGCGACGATCGCGGCCTGGGCTGAGGCCAACACGGTCGAGGGCGTCGAGGGCGCGGCCACGGTCCGCGAGGGCTTCATCGACACCGGCCTGCCCCTGGCGGGCGACGGGGCTCCCCTGGTCTCGGAGTTCGCACTGATGGAACTGGTCGCTGTCCTGGGACGCTCGCCCGACGGCGGGAGGGCTTACGTCGGGCGGATCCTGGGCTGCGCCTGGCGGCTGCCCCACGTGTGGGCCGCCGTCATGTCCGGCCGGCTCGCTCCGTGGCGGGCCGAGCGCATGGCCGACATGGTCGGGCCGCTCTCGGCCGACGCCGCTGCGTTCGTGGATCGCAACCTCTTCAACGCCTCCGGCGTCGGCTGGGCCCAGCTCGACCGGCTCATCGCCGAAGCGATCATCCGGTTCGACCCCGAGCGGGCCGAGGCCGAGCGCGCGGCCGCGGCCGACCAGCGCTACGTCGACATCGACGAGCCCAACAGCAACGGCCAGGCGTCCATCTCCGGCCTCCTCGACGCCGCCGATGCCCACGACCTCGACGACGCCATCGCCCGCCGCGCAACGCTCCTGGGGAGCCTGGGCAGCGCGGCCTCCCTCGACGTCCGCCGCTCCCAGGCCCTCGGCGAGCTCGCCCGCGCCGACCTCATGCTCGACCTCGAGGGCAGCCCTGCGAAGCGCGCGACCCTCAACATCCACATCACCGACACCACCCTGACCGGCGACAACCCCGTCGCCCGGTGGAACGACCGCCCCATCAGCGCCGAGCAGGTCCGCGCATGGCTGGGATCAGCGACCAAGGTCGTGGTGCGACCGGTCATCGACCTGGCCGAGCACATCCCGGTCACGTCGTACGAGATCCCCGACCGCCACCGCACCAGCGTCGAGCTCCGCGACCACACCTGCCGCTTCCCCCACTGCGGCCGCAAAGCCCGCTCGTGCGACCTTGATCATGTGCGACCCCACGGCCAGGGCGGACCGACCTGCCCGTGCAACCTGGTCCCGCTGTGCCGACGGCATCACCGCGCCAAGACCCACTCACGTTGGCGCTACGAGGTGACGAAGCCCGGCACCTATGCCTGGACCAGCCCCAACGGCTTCACCTGGCAGGTCGACCACCGCGGCACCCACACCCACCCACTCCGAACATGAGCCGATCACAAGCGCATCACCTCACCACCGCTGGACAGGGGTGTACCGGCAACAACCGCTGGCCGACAGCGAGCCGCAACCACCCACCTCAACCACTGCGGCGCGCACCACGCCATCAATAAAAAGAACCTGGCACCGCGCAGACCGCGACCGTCAGCGGGCCTACGCGTGCAGGACTACGCGTGCAGGACTACGCGTGCGCCGGGTCGCGCCCGAGCAGCCGGAGCAGATGGTCCTGATCCGGCTCGCCGCGCTGCGGGTCGTCGACCGCCGGCCCGAACGACGGCTGCTGCGGGCCGTGCTCGCCCTCCGAGGCGTAGGCGAGCAGATAGGCCACGACGTCGTCGTCGAGCCGTTCGTCGGCGCCGATCGCGCGGGCGAGGTCCCAGGCGTGGACCTCGGTGTCGAGGATGCGCATCGACAGCAGCTCACCCCCCGTCCGCGGCCCCGCGACATGGTGGACGACGCGCTGGTGCACGCCGTCCTCACCGAAGCGGGCCAGCACCTCCGCCGCCGTCCGCTCGAAGGCGCCGACCGCGTCGTCGCCGAGGTGGTCGACGGTCCGGGTCGCCTCGACCTCGGCCGTGTCCGCACCGCTCAGCAGCAGTGTGTAGCGGACGTTGCCGCCGACCACGTGGTTGACGAGCGCCCGGACGTCCCAGTCCGTGCACGGTGTGGCGCGGTCCCAGTCGTCCGGGCCGACCAGCCGCAGCCGACGTCCGAAGTCGTCAGCCGAGGTCCGCAGCAGGTCGAGGGGAACACGCGGCGCGCTCACCCTCGCATGCTCGCACCGCGGCATCGGCCCGACAAGCATCGGCCCGACAACCACCAGTCGGGGATGCCGTCACCGCGCGACCGCCAGCGGCCACGACCCGGCCACCCCGAACCGGCCGTCCGTCGGCGCGAGCTGCCCCTCGACCGGGAGCTCGGACGGCTCGGTCACCTCCTCGGGATCGACGACGCCGATCACGTCCATGACCCGCAGGGCGCACTCGATCTCCAGTCGCCGATCGGCGAGACGCTCCGCGCCGAGGAGATCCTTGATCCGGTTCATCCGGTTGCCGACCGTGTTGCGCGCGACGTGGAGAGCGCGCGCGGCCCGAGCGACGCTCCCGTCGCAGGCGAGGTACTGCGCGAGCGTGTGTCGAAGGGCGGTGGTCCGCTCGTCCGCGTCACACAGCGGCCCGAGCTCGCGCTTGACGAAGGCCCGCGCGAGGCGGGCGTCGCGGCCCACGAGGTAGGCGAGCTCGACGTCGCCGTACGCCGTGACGCTCGCACCCCCGGCGCCCGTGCCCGCCTGGGAGGCGACGTGCATCGCGGCCTGCGCCTCCCAGTACGTCGCGCGGAACCCGGCGACGCCGGCGACCGGGGTGCCGTAGGCCAGGCTGACGGCCGGGGGCAGCACCTGGTCGACGTCGTCCAGCGACAGCCGACCGTTCGTCGCCGCCCACGCGATCACCCGGCCGTTGCCGTCGGGGATCACCAGGGTGTCGGCGGCGCCGACCGTTCGCAGCAGCTTGGTCGTCATCTCGACGAGTGCGGCCGAGTCGATCGCCATCCGCGGGCTCCAGACGACGAAGCCGACATGGGTCGACCGGAGCCGGTAGCCCAGCTTCTGGGTGGCCACGTCGAGGTCGGCACTGCCGAGGAAGACGCCCTTGACCCACGCCTCGAGCTCGGCATCGCGCGAGCGCGACCACTCGCGGCGGGCTTCGCCGTAGGCCTCGCTCACCTCGGTGGCCAGGATGTTCCAGTAGTGGAAGGCCGTGTCGGACGCCTCGCGCATCGCCCGGCCCTTCTCCTCGGGGTCGGTGAGGAAGGCGTCGATGCCGCGCAGCAGCTCGGACACGACCATCCGGTGGTACTGGTGCACGCCTTGGATCAGCAGCCCCTCGGGGAGAGGGTGGTGGACGTACTGGCGGATCATCGACCGGATGTCCTCCGAGGCCCCGAGGAACCGCTCGTCGCGGGTCGCGACATAGAGCAGGCAGCGGACCACGGCCATCTCCGGCTCGCGCCTCACGACCAGCAGCGCCTCCCGCGTCGGCGGCTGGCCCGTGAACTCCTCGCAGACCCGCGCGGTGCAGGCCAGCGTGCAGCCGACCGCCCACGACAGGACGCCTTCCCAGTCCTCGCCGAAGACCCGCCGGCTCTCCGCCTGCAGCTCCTCGCCGCAGGCCGACGCGACACCCTCCGCGTACGGCGTCAGGTGGCGCATCCACCGCACGGGCGATGCCTCCCGGTCGTTCCTCACGGTCCGCTCATCTCCTCGTCACCCACAGACGTAGGATGAGGGTACGTCTGCCGCGGCCGAGAGCGTGCGGCCGGAGTCGATCACGGACGGGCGTGTCGCGCGGAGCCGCCGCCGTCCTCCGCCGTCACCACCCGGGGCGCCGGCGCGTCCTGAGCGGCACAGGGCCGGCCAGGATCACAGTCGGGCCGATGGCCGTCGTCGGCGGGCTCGCACAGCGGAGCGATGTCGAAGGTGACCTCCCAGCCCGGATCCTGCGTCGACCGGCAGCGCTCGGCATCAGCCGCCGCCATCGCCTCGAGGGCGCTGGGATAGGGGCCGCTGTAGGTGAGCACGCCGGTCGGCACGTCGCGGGTGATCACGATGTGGGGCAGGGACAGCTCGTCGGCTCCCGCAGCCGCCATGCGGTCCGCGAAGAGGTCTGCTAGCGCCGTGTCCATGATTCCGATCGCTTCCTACGTCGACGGCCAAGGTGAGGAGAAGTGTCGATGGGGCGACGGACGCATCGCGCCGAGCGTCCGTCGCCGCATCTCAGAGCTCGCCGGACCCGGGAGGGCTGGGATCCGGGCGAGCCGGCCGGTGTGATCGGGAGACGGTCACACCGGAGCTGGAGAGCGGACAGCGCCGCGGCTCGCGCACGCCGCGGCGCCCCGCTCGCCCCGCAGCGCGAGCTGCAGGGCGCGCCACCGAGCGACGGTCGGCGACACCTGGAAGCGCTTCCCGAGCCCGATCTCGTCGAGCCCGTCAGCCTTCGCGCTCGTGAACGCGGGCTCCGGAAGCAGCAGGGCGACGGCGAACTCGTTGGCATAGATGTCGTCCACCTGCCGCGACAGGTCGCGGACGACGGCGCCGCGCGCGAGGACGCTCACTCGGCGGGCGGAGGCGAACCTCGACCGCAGCAAGGACACACCGCGCCGCGAGCCGGTCGATCGCCCGTGCGCCGGGGCGGCGAGCGCCGTCTCGATCGCACGTGGGTCGACCGGCACGACGCCGTCGTCCCAGTGCTCGGCGAGGATGCGCCCCGCATCCGCCCGCGCTCGCTCGCGAATCAGCTCGATCTCGACCGCGCTCCCGATCACGCCTGCACCTCCCCCCAAGACAGGCTGATCGCCTGCATCCCTCAATCCAGAGCCGGACGCTCCCTCGTCCGCGCGGGCAGGCCACTCCGCGGAGTCGGTGACCCGTAGGAGTAGAACTGCCCGATTCCAGCCAATCTAGGGTGAGCGGACGGCCCCCGTCGTTGGCAGGCAGCACACACTTTGCGACCGACCCTGGGCCGACTGCGCAGGTGCGCGCGTGGTCCCGCCCAGGCCCGGAGGGACGGTTCCGCCCTACGGAATGGGGTCCCCTCGGCGCCGGCCGGAAGCTCGGGCGGCCGGCGAGCGTCGACCTGTCGGACCGATCGAGCATGATGGGCGCACCATGCCCCGCTGGAACCTCCAGGCCGTCGAGAAGGCCGCCCCGGACGCCTCGTCGCTGGCCGCCGCCCGCAAGCTGGCGGTGCCGGGCCCGTGGTCGGAGACCGGCAGCACGGACACCCTCGTCTGGGGCAGGTGCCAGGGCAGTGGGCGGACGCCGTACCAGGTGTCGATCGATCTGGCCGGTCGGGCCTACCGGTGCAGCTGCCCGAGCCGGAAGTTCCCGTGCAAGCACGCACTCGCGCTGCTGCTCCTGTGGGTGCGCTCGGACGACGCGGTGGCCGATGCGGCGGAGCCGGCGGGGTTCGCCGGCGACTGGGCGGCGACCCGGGCGGAGCGCGCGGCCGGGGCCGCGGCGGCGGAGGCGAGGAAGCCGGTCGATCCCGAGGCCCGGGCGAGGCGGATCGAGGAGCGGCGGGCGACGATGTCGGCGGCGCTCGAGGACTTCGCGCAGTGGCTGGCCGACCTGGCTCGCAGCGGTACGGCGACCACCCGCCGCCAGCCGTGGACCTGGTGGGACGCCGCGGCGGCGCGGCTCGTGGACGGACAGGTGCCGGGGCTGGCGGAGCGGCTGCGCGACATGGCGGCCGCCGTGGGAAGCCGTGAGGACTGGGCCGAGCACCTGCTGACCGAGGCGGGCCGATGGTGGCTGGCGGTGCAGGCGTGGCGTCGGTGGGACGAGCTGGCGCCCGAGACGCAGGGCGACCTGCGCACCTACCTCGGCTGGTCGTGGGGCGCCGACGACCTCGCCGACCCCGAGCCGGCAGCGGCCTGGCAGGTGCTCGGCGCGCACCGCGACGAGACCGGACGGCTCAAGGAGCAGCGCACCTGGCTGCGCTCGGTCGCGACCGGCGAGCTGGTCGTGGTGCTCGACTTCGCCGGCGGACCGCAGCCACTGCCGGTGCCCCAGCTCGACGGCAGCGTCGTCGACGTCCCCCTGGTCCGCTACCCCGGCTCGGCGCCCACCCGCGCCCGGTTCGCCGCCTCCCCCGCGCCCCTCTCGACCGGCGCCCCGCTGCCCACCGGCGGCTCGCTCGCCGACGCGCGGGCCGGGCTGACGGGCCTGTGGCAGCGCAACCCCTGGGCGGTGCGGGTCCCGGCGGTGGTGCGCGGCCGCCTGGTCCCGCCGTACGACGGCGCCCCGGCCCGGTTGGTCGACGAGTCCGGCGACGGGGTCGACGTGCTCGGCCCCGACCCGTGGGACGCGCTGGCCGTGACGGGCGGCGCGGTGACCGACGTGTTCGGGGAGCTCGAGGAGCGCGGCCTGCGGCCGTTGAGCCTGGCCGAGGTGAACACGTGAGCGCCGCCCCGACCTGGTGGCAGCAGACCACCGCGGCCGCGCTGCTCGGAACCGAGCGCCGCGAGCCCCCGCCGCTCCCCCACGACCTCGACATCGCCGAGCGGCCCGGAGGCACGCCGGAGACGGCGCTGCTCGACGCCGCGGCCGTCGGTGGTGCGCTCCTTCGCGTCGACCTCCCGGCCCGACCCGCGAGCGAGCTCCCGGCCCCGGCGCCGGCCGACGCCACCCCGGTTGCGCCGCCCGCCGCCGTCCAGCTGCTCGGCCTGCTCCTCGACCAGCCACCGGTGGCCGCGCGGCTGCGGCCGCTCGCGCTCGAGCACTGGCTGGGCGTCGCCGCCGACCGCGGCGTCCGGGTCCCGGCCCGCACGCTGCCGCGGCTGCTCGCCCTGGTCACCCAGCAGGCCGACCTGCGCGCCGCCGCCCGACCCGTCATCGGCGAGCGCGGCCGCTGGCTGGCCGGGCTGCGCCCCGACTGGGCCTGGGCGATCGCGGCCGAGCCGGCGCCCGCCGTACGCCCACGCCTCTCCGCGGACGACTGGCGCGCTCTCCCCGCCACCGCGCGCGCCGACGCGCTGCCGGCCGACGACCTCGACCTGCTCGAGGCGGCGCTCGACGACCGGTCCGACAAGGTACGTCGCCAGGCGCTCGCGCTGCTCGACGCGGCGCCGACCTCGGCCCGAGCCACCCGGATGGCCGCTCGCCTGCGTCCGCTCCTGACGACGACCGGCCGGCTGCGGCGCGGCCTCGAGATCGCGCTGCCGACCGAGCCCGACGCCGCCGGGGTGCGCGACGGGCTGACCACGACGCGCGGCGGCTCGCAGCGCGACCGCTGGCTCGAGCTGATCAGCGCCGGGGCGCCGCTCTCCGTGTGGACCGACGCGACCGGCAAGGACCCCGCGCACACCTGGCCGCTGATCACCCAGCCGGCGGCCCGGGCGGGCGTGCTGCGCGCGATCCGGGCGCGCGCCGACGTCGCCTGGGCGATGGCGGCCGTGACCGACAGCCCCGACCTGCTCGCCCACCTGCCCGCCGCCGACCAGGACGCGACCGCGCTGCGGATGCTGCGGGCCACGAAGACCGCGGCCGGCGTCGCGGCGGCGGTCCGCCATGTCGCGGCGCCGTGGAGCCCCGCGCTCAGCGCCACCGTCGTCGACATCCTGCGCCACACCGCCCCGGCCGCCGGCTCGGCGTCTCTCTCGCTGCCGACCCTCGCGGCCGGCCTGCACCCCTCGGCCCGGCCCGCGGTCTCCGCCTGGGCCCGCGCCGAGAGCCGGTGGGGCTCGCTGCCCGCCGACCTCGATCAGTACCTCTCCTTCCTACCCGCGATCACGGAGGCCTTCCGATGACCCTCACCGAGCCGACCGGCACCGGGCCGACCGACGGCGTGCTCCGCCGGCACGCCGAGGACGAGTACGCCCACGAGCTCGCCGCGCTGGCCGCCGTCGACGACCGGCCGCGACCGCCGCAGTGGCGGCTCTCGCCGTGGGCGGTGACGACGTACCTCCTCGGCGGCCGGCTCGACGACGGCACCGAGATCAGCCCGAAGTACGTCGGCGCCCGCCGCCTGATGGAGATCGCCGTCGCCTCCCTGGCGACCGACCGCGCGCTGCTGCTGCTCGGCGTGCCCGGCACCGCCAAGTCGTGGGTCAGCGAGCACCTCGCGGCCGCGATCAGCGGCAGCTCGACGCTCGTCGTCCAGGGCACGGCCGGCACCCCGGAGGAGTCGCTGCGGTTCGGCTGGAACTACGCCCGCCTGCTCGCCGAGGGCCCGTCGCGGGACGCGCTGGTGCCGAGCCCGGTGATGCGGGCGATGGAGGCCGGCGCGCTGGTCCGGGTCGAGGAGCTCACCCGGATCCCGGCCGACGTGCAGGACGCACTGATCTCGATCCTCTCGGAGAAGACGCTGCCGATCCCCGAGCTCGACGACGAGGTGCAGGCGCAGCGCGGGTTCAACGTGATCGCGACGGCCAACAACCGCGACAAGGGCGTCAACGAGCTGTCGTCGGCGCTCAAGCGCCGCTTCAACACCCTCGTTCTGCCGCTGCCCGACAGCCTCGGCGAGGAGGTCGAGATCGTCCGCACCCGGGTCGCCTCGATCGGCCGCGGTCTGGAGCTGCCCGCCGACCTCGCCGCCACCCCCGAGATCGAGCGGGTGGTGACGATCTTCCGCGAGCTGCGCGGCGGGATGACGCTCAACCAGCGCACCACCGTGAAGTCGCCGTCCAGCACGCTGTCCACCGCCGAGGCGATCTCGGTGATGACCAACGGCGTCGCCCTTGCCGCCCACTTCGGCGACGGCGTGGTTCGCGCCGACGACCTCGCTGCCAGCATCACCGGTGCGGTGGTCAAGGACCCGGTGCAGGACTCGATCGTGTGGCAGGAGTACCTCGAGACCGTCGTGAAGGACCGCCCCGAGTGGGCCGACCTCTACCGCGCCTGCCGGGAGCTGACCTGACCGCCACGCCCCGGGCCGGGACCAGGGTCGAGGTCCTCGGCGTCCGCCACCACGGCCCGGGCTCGGCGCGCTCGGTCGCCGGCGCGCTCGAGGAGCTCGACGCCGACGCCGTCCTGATCGAGGGGCCGCCGGAGCTCGACTCCCTCGTCCGCCATGTCGGCGACGGGCTCGTGCCGCCGGTGGCGGGCCTGGCCTACGCGACCGCGGAGCCGTGGCGGGCGGCGTTCTATCCGATGGCGGCCTTCTCCCCCGAGTGGGTCGCGCTCACCTGGGCCGTCGAGCGCGGCGTACCCGTGCGCTTCGCCGACCTGCCGGCCGCCCACTCCCTCGCGCCGGCCGATCCGGACGACGCGTCCGACGAGCCGGCGCGGGAGAAGCGCACCGACCCGATCACCCTGCTCGCCACCGCGGCCGGCTACGACGACCCCGAGCGCTGGTGGGAGGACGCC
Source organism: Nocardioides ginsengisoli (assembly GCF_039537225.1). Classification (NCBI taxonomy): domain Bacteria; kingdom Bacillati; phylum Actinomycetota; class Actinomycetes; order Propionibacteriales; family Nocardioidaceae; genus Nocardioides; species Nocardioides ginsengisoli. Next base: position 67,638 of record NZ_BAABAC010000042.1, on the reverse strand, counting down.
GTCGAGCACCGCGCGGAGTCGTCGCTGGCCCGGTTCGCGCTGCTGCGCGAGGCGATGGCGGAGGCCCGCGCGTCCGGCCCGGTCAGCGACGACAACCTGCGCCGCGAGGCGGCGATGCGCAAGGTGCTGCGGGCCACGATCAAGGAAGGTCACGAGCGGATCGCGTTGGTGTGCGGCGCCTACCACGCGCCCGCGCTGGAGCCCGCGGTCTTCCCCTCCCAGGCCGCCGACAACAAGCTGCTGTCCGGGCTGGCGAAGGTCAAGGTGACCGCCACCTGGGCACCGTGGACGGCGGGCCGGCTGGCCTACGCGAGCGGCTACGGCGCCGGGGTGACCTCGCCCGGCTGGTACCAGCACCTGTTCGCGTGCTGGGCCGAGGACCGGCCCGGCGACATCGTCCCCGGCTGGCTGACCCGGGTCGCTCGGGCGCTGCGCGACGACGGCCTCGACGCGGCCCCTGCGACGGTCGTCGAGGCGGTGCGGATGGCGGAGGCCCTGAGCGCCGTGCGGGGCCGCCCGACTCCCGGCCTCGACGAGCTGATGGACGCCGGCCAGACCGTGCTCTGCGGCGGCTCGGCCGTCCCGCTCGGGCTCGTGCAGCGGCGGCTGGTGATCGGCGAGGAGCTCGGGCAGGTGCCCGACGCCGTACCCCTCGTACCGCTCGCCGAGGACCTGGCCCGCACCCAGCGCCGGCTCCGGCTCAAGCCCTCCCCGACGCCGACGACGATCACCCTCGACCTGCGCAAGGAGGGGCAGCTCGACCGGTCCCGGCTGCTGCACCGGCTCGCCCTGCTCGGCATCCCGTGGGGCACGCCCGGTGACGCCGGCCGCACGACCGGCACCTTCAAGGAGGCCTGGGAGCTCGAGTGGCAGCCGGAGTTCGCGGTCGCGCTGATCGAGGCCGGGCTGCTCGGCACCACCGTCCTCGGCGCCGCCGAGACCCGGGTGCAGGAGGCGGCGGCCGCGGCGACCGACCTGGCCACGCTCGGCCGGCTGGTCGAGTCCGCGCTGGTCGCCGACCTGCCGCGTGCCCTCGCCACCGTGGTCGACGCGCTCGCCGCGGCCACGGCCCACCAGCACGACACCCGCGCGCTGCTCGACGCGGTCGAGCCGCTGGCCCGCACCCAGCGCTACGGCGACGTGCGGCGCGCCGACATGAGCCGGGTCGGCGAGGTGCTCGGCACCGTCGTGGTCCGCTCGGCGGTCGAGCTGCGGGCGGCCTGCAGCGGGCTCGACGACGACGCGGCCGCCGCGCTGCGCGGCTCGATCGACAGCGCCCAGCGCGGGATCGCGCTCAGCGGGGTCGGCGCCGACCGGTGGCGCGAGGCGCTGGCCGGCGTCGCCGCCGACGACCGGGTCCACGGCTCGGTCGCCGGCCGGGTCAACCGGATCCTGCTCGACGGCGGCCACCTCCCGGCCGAGCGCGCCGCCGAGCGGCTCAGTCGCCAGCTCTCCGTCGGCGCCTCGCCCGTCCACGCCGCGGCCTGGCTCGACGGCTTCCTCGAGGGCGAGTCCGTGCTCCTGCTGCACGACCCGACCCTCCTCGCGATGGTCGACGAGTGGGTCGGCCGGGTCGACGAGTCCGTCTTCGAGGACCTGCTGCCGCTGCTGCGTCGTACCTTCGCCCGGTTCGCGCCCGCCGAGCGTCGCCAGGTCGCGACCCGGGTGCGCAACCTCGACGAGGACCACGCCGACGCCGTACCCGACCTCGACCTGGTGGCCGGCCGCGAGGCCGCCCGCCGGGTCGCCTCGCTCCTCGGCCTGGAGGTGAGCGCATGACCGAGTCCCCCACTCCCGACCACCGCGACCGGCTGACCCGCTGGCGCCTGGTCCTCGGCGGCGACCAGGCCGACCCCGACGACGTCCACCTCTCGCCGGACGACCTGGTCCGCGACCGCACGCTCGCGCAGCTGTACGACGGGCCCGGCGACGGCTCCGCCGGCTCGGGCGGCCCGCGCCGCGGCGGCCTGGGCCGCTCCGCCCCGGGGGTGAACCGCTGGCTCGGCGACATCCGCACCTACTTCCCGTCCTCGGTGGTGCAGGTGATGCAAGCCGACGCGATGGACCGGCTCGGTCTCCACGAGCTGCTGCTCGAGCCCGAGACCATGGCCGCCGTCCAGCCCGACCTCAGCCTGGTGACCACGCTGATCGGCCTCAACCGCGTGATCCCCGAGCACAGCCGCACCACCGCCCGCGCGGTGGTGCGGGCGGTCACCGACCAGCTCGAGGAGCGGCTGCGCAGCCAGACCGTCCAGGCGGTCTCGGGGGCCGTCGACCGGGCCGCCCGCACGCGGCGCCCGCGGCACCACGAGATCGACTGGCGGCGCACCATCGCCGCCAACCTCAAGCACTATCTGCCCGAGTACGGCACCGTCGTACCCGAGCGGCTGCACGGCCACGCCCGCCGCAACCGCCAGACCCAGCGGCATATCATCCTGTGCATCGACCAGTCCGGCTCGATGGCCGAGTCGGTCGTCTACTCCAGCGTCTTCGGCGCCGTCCTCGCCTCGCTGCGCGCGGTGTCGACGCGGCTGGTCGCCTTCGACACCGAGGTCGTCGACCTCACCGACGAGATCGAGGACCCGGTCGACGTGCTCTTCGGCGTCCAGCTCGGCGGCGGCACCGACATCAACCGCGCCCTCGCCTACTGCGAGTCGCTGATCGAGCGGCCCGAGGAGACCGTGCTGGTGCTGATCAGCGACCTCTACGAGGGCGGCATCGCCGAGGAGATGGTGCGCCGCGCCGCCGCGATCACGTCGTCGGGCGCGGTGATGGTCGCGCTGCTGGCCCTGAGCGACTCCGGGGCGCCGTCGTACGACACCACGCACGCGGCCGCCCTGGCCGCCGTCGGCGTCCCCGCCTTCGCGTGCACCCCCGACCAGTTCCCCGACCTGATGGCGGCGGCGATCGAGAAGCGCGACCTCGCCCAGTGGGCCGCGGCCAACGACATCGTGATCGCCAGTGCCGTCGAGGAGGGCTGAAAGCCTGCGGCCCCGGCCGCAGCCCCGGCAGCGCTGACACGATCATCGCCGCGATGATGACGACGTTCACCACCGAGATGCTGATGACAGACCAGTGCAGGTAGGTCCCATGTCACGGCTCTCGCCCTCGTCCTGATCCGGATCCAGAGTTGAAGGGACCGCCGCCACAGGCCGTCCGTCCCCCGGCTCGGGACCTCTGGCCCTGTCGACCGAGCGGAGGGATCCCGCATGCTCGGAGAGCCCCCTACCGCGGTCGGTGCCCGCATCGCATCGAGCCGATCGAGCTACCCAGAGAGGCGACGGACATGGACACCTTCGAGGACCTGCAGCAGGCCACGCTGCACGACATCCCCCGGCCGGACTGCCTCCAGCTGCTCGGCCTGGCCCGGGTCGGCAGGATCGTGTACGCCGACGACGAAGGGCCGGTCGCGCTCCCCGTGAACTTCCGGATGGACGGCGAGAGCGTGTTGTTCCGGGTGTCGCCGGCCAGCGAGATGTGCGTCCACCTCAACGACGCGCAGGTGTCGTTCCAGGTCGACCGTCTCGACGACTTCCACCAGACGGGCTGGAGCGTCCTGGTGCGCGGGACGTCGTCGTACGTCGAGAGCGCGGACCTCCCGGCGCAGCGCTCGACGCTCCCCCTGCCCTGGGCGCGCGGCTACCGCCCCGTCTATGTCCGGATCCGGCCGACGCAGATCACCGGACGGCGTCTCGTCGACGACTGAGCGGCCCTCTGCCGCCTCGGCGACCCCGAGCGGCTTGATGTGGATTTGAGGTTCCGTTGTGGTTGCCATGAGGCAGACCACGCGATGCTCAGGGCTCCCGAGCGCCCACCGGACGGAGTACGCATGTTCGACCTGATCAACGGTCTGCCCATCCACCCCCTCGTGGTCCACGCGGTCGTCGTACTGCTGCCGCTGGCGATCCTCGGCACGATCGCGATCGTGGTGCGTCCGGCGTGGCGCCACCGCTACGGGCCGCTGGTCGTCGGCATCGCGCTCGTCGCGACCGTGCTCATCCCTGTCGCGACCTCGAGCGGCGAGGCCCTGGAGCGTCACGTCGGCGACCCCGGCGCCCACGCGCGCCTGGGCGACCAGCTGATCTGGTTCGCGCTTCCCTTGCTGCTGCTCCTCGCTGGACTCGTCTGGGCCGAGCGCCGCGAGCAGCTGCGGGGTGCGGTACGGATCCTCGCCGCGGGCGCGGTCGTGGCGGCACTGGCCGCCGGCGTCCAGGTCTACCGGGTCGGCGACTCGGGCGCCCGTGCCGCTTGGGGCGACCAGGTGACCTCCTCCGCCGCGAACTGACCGGCCGCCCGCGCTCAGGCCCGCCCGAGCCAGGCGAGAGCGGCGACGACGAGCGCCTCGGTCCCCGTGTCGAGGGTGGGCTGCACGACGGGCGCGAAGGTCGCCGAGTGGTTGACGGGGATGTCCTGGGCGACGCGGCCGGCCTCCTGCGCGACGCGGAAGGCTTCGGCCTCGATGCCACCGATGCCCCAGTAGGTGTACGGCGCACCCAGCTCGTTCGGGAGATCGCCGAAGTCCTCGCTGGCGCTCTGCTGCGCCAACGCGCCGGCGCGCTCACCGAAGTGGTCGGCGAAAGCCGATGCCACCCGTGCGGTGGTCTCGGCATCGTTGTCGGTGACGGGATAGCGGTCGAAGACCTCGAACTCGGGGTCCTTCGGCGAGCCGGAGGCCTGGCACTCGGCGCGGACGATGCGTTCGATCGACGCGATGACGGCCGTCCGGACGTGCTCGTCGTAGGTGCGCACGTTGAGCTGCAGGACGGCGTGGTCCGGAATGACGTTGCTCTTGGCGCCGGCCTGGATGCTGCCGACGGTCAGGACCGCGGTGTCTCCGGGCGCGACCTCGCGGGACACCACCGTCTGCAGCCGGATCACGATCATGGCGGCGAGCACGACCGGATCGACGGCTGCCTGCGGCATCGAACCGTGGGCGCCGCGGCCGTGCACGGTGATCCGCATGCTGTCGGCCGCCGAGAGCGTCGGTCCGCTGCGGGTGGCGACCGTGCCGGCCGGGAACGGGAGGACGTGCTGGGCCAAGGCGACATCGACGTGGCCGACCAGCGGCGCGAGTCCGTCGTCCAGCATCCGGCGGGCGCCGTCGGCGGCCTCCTCGGCGGGCTGGAAGAGCGCGATGAGGGTGCCCGACCACTGGTCCGTGGACGTCGCAAGCAGGGTCGCGGCCCCGAGCAGGCAGGTCACGTGAACGTCGTGGCCACAGGCGTGCATCACGGGCGATCCGTCCTCGGCCGTCTGCGTGCTCGCGTACGCCACGCCGGACTCCTCGCGCACGGGCAGCGCATCCATGTCGGCACGCACCAGCACGGTCGGCCCAACACCGTTGCGGATGACGCCGACGAGACCGGTGCCGCCGATGCGCTCGTGGACGTCACAGCCGGCTTCGCGCAGGCGGGCCGCGACGTTCGACGCCGTGCGCCTTTCCTGGTGCGACAGCTCCGGATGCGCGTGCAGGTCGCGGTAGAAGTCCTCCTGCCAGCCACGCACGGAGTCGAGCTGCTCGAGAACGATGGCAGCCGAGGTGTCTCTCATGCCTCCATCATGCGCCGCGCCGGGTGCCCGGCGGCCCTGGCGCGTCGATTCCGAACCGCACCCCGAGCATGCGGATCGTGAAGCAGAGGATCGCTGCGGCCACGGCCGCCAGCAGCCCGGGGGAACCGAGCCGTTCGGCGGTGACGACCAGCAGCGCCCCGATCAGCGCAGGGATGGCGTAGAGGCCGCTCGTCAGCACAGCCGGGACCTCACGGATCAGGACATCCCGCAAGGTGCCACCGCCCACGCCGGTGACCGCGCCGAGGATGACGGCCTGCGCGGGACCGACCCCGAAGTCGAGGCTCTTGAGCGCGCCACTGACCGCGAACAGGCTCAGCCCGGCGGCGTCGAGCCACAGGATCGGCGCGGCCACTCGGTCGAGCCCACGTCCGAAGAGGAAGGCGATGATGCTGCCGCCCGCCGCGACTGCCAGGTAGCGCCAGTCTCCGAACGTCGCCGGAGGCAGGTCGCCGAGCAGGACGTCGCGGATCATGCCACCGCCGATCGCGGTGAGCATGCCGAGCGTCACGACCCCGACGATGTCGAGTCGCGCGATCCGGAGCGCGGTGAGCGCGCCGTTCAATGCGAACGCGAAGGTGCCGATCAGGTCCAGCAGCAAAGAGACCGGCGACGTCGTGTCCATGACCCCTGTCTACTCCTCATGACTCCCCCTCATGCGGCGCGATCGCGGCCCACATCATCTCCAGGCACCGGTCCAGCCAGCCGTCGTCGACGCTGCCCCGGCGCACCAGCTCGCCGAGGTAGGCGCCGACGAACAAGGAGACCGCGGCCTCGGCGTCGGTGTCGGGTCGCAGCAGGCCGGCGCGCGCGTCCTCGTCGATGCGCGCGGCCAGTGTGTCCTCGAAGGGCTGGAGCGTCTGCCGGAACAGGCGGGCGAACTCGGGGTCGGCCTCGGCCACCATGGCCGCCAGTCCGCCCGGGCCGAGGACCTTCGCCATCTGGCCCCAGGTCTGCCGCAGGGCATCGCGGATCTTCTCGCGAACGCTGCCCTGGAGCAGCGGCATGGGCTCCCCCACCGCTGCGGTCACCGTGGCCCTGAGCAGGTCGACGCGGTTCTCGTGCCGCCGATAGATCGTCGTCTTCGCCACGCCCGAGCGAGCCGCTACCGCCTCCACCGTCACCGCGTCCGGCCCGCCCGCGTGCAGCAGCTCGAGCACCGCCGCCTGCAATCGCTGGTCGACCTCGGTCCGCCGTGGACGCCCGCCACTCGCCATCGTCGCCGCCCTCCTCGAAATAGATACGCTACGAGTAGCGTTGCATAAATGAGAGACGAAAGGAAGAGTCACCATGACCGCGCTTCAGTACCTCATCTGGTTCATCGCCACTGCCGTCATGACCATCGCGCTCCTCGCGGTCGGCATCATGGCCGCCGCAGACATCCTTCCCCGGCGCCGGCACGGCGCAAGTGACGAGGAGACGCCGGGCAACACGCACCCTGCTGCCCTTCCCGGCGAGTCACCCTCGGCTGACGCGGCTGACTCGGATCGCCCGTGGGCCCCGCAGACATCGCCGGCGGCCCCCGCCGGGGCCCGGCCTGGAGAGATGGCCGACGGCCGACTGGGGGCTCCCGGCCGGCCGTCCCATGATCGGGGAGGGCGCGTCAGTGCCTGAGCAACGCCGCTTCGTGCAGGCAGTTGCCCGCCGTCTCCGGCGCCCTCCTCACCAGCGCGCCCACCCCGGCGAAGCCGGCGGCGATCCACATGGTGGGCGTATCGACACCGGCGTCGTCCGCGAGATGGCGCCGCTCGAGGGCTTCGTGAGCCAGTCGCTCGCACGCGAGCCGCTCGTCGCGGCCGTGCCGGTCATCCACCGCCTCGCCGCGGAGCCCGGCATCCGCTACCTCGCCATCACCGACAATGACGCCTACTCGGTCGTGTCCATGATCGCCGCCGAGGACCGGCGCCAGGCCCCGCTCGTCGACAACTGCTTCCGGGCGGCTGCCATCCTCGACCTCGACGCCGGGTTCGCCCGCCGTCCCTGACCGGCAGCCGGCTCAGCACCTCGCCCGGAGGACCAAGGACCCGAAGGCGCACGATCCGCGTGCGACCGACGACCGTGGGCCCTACGTTCGGCCCCATGGAGCAGCCAGGTTCGGCGAAGGCGCCGACGCAGCACGTCACGTCACGGCGGCATCCCGGGGTCGAGCGCTACCTCAGGCAGCGTGCCGAGAGCTCACAGGCACGGCTGGCCGACGCGATCACCGCGTTCGCCGGGTCGATGCCCTTCGTGTGGATCCATGCCGTGGTGTTCGCGGTGTGGATGGTCGTCGCGGAGCGCAGTCCGTGGCCGACCCTGACGCTGGTCGTCTCCCTCGAGGCGATCTTCCTCTCCACCTTCGTGATGATCGGCCAGAACCGCCAGGCCGACGTCCAACGCGCGAAGGCCGACCACGACTTCGTGGAGCAGGAGCTCGAGCTGAAGACCAACACCGAGCTCACCCGGCAGATCCACGTGCTGACGCAGGAGCTGCACCGGCGCCTGGTCGACGAGCGCGACGACTGACGGGAGGCGGGCCGGGTACTCCCGGAGGGTGCTGCCGCCCCTGCGCTCCTCTCATGTCGTCGTGACCGGCGGTGCCGGCTTCCTGGGCTCCTGGCTGTGCGAGCGGCTGCTCGCCGACGGCGCGAGGGTCACGTGCGTCGACTCGCTGGTGACGGGCAGCGCCGCGAACGTCGCCGGCCTGCGGGAGCGACCGGGCTTCCGGTTCGTCGAGGCCGACGTACGTGAGGGCATCCCCGTCGACGGCGGCGTCGACGTCGTCTTCCACCTCGCCTCGCTCGCCTCCCCCGTCCACTATCAGCGGCTGCCGCTGGACACGCTGCAGGTCGGGGCGCTCGGCACCGAGCACGCTCTCGATCTCGCGGCCCGCAACGGCGCGCGCTTCGTGCTCGCCTCCTCGTCGGAGGTGTACGGCGACCCGGAGGAGCACCCGCAGCGCGAGACCTATCACGGACGGGTGGATCCGACCGGCCCGCGCAGCATGTACGACGAGTCGAAGCGGTTCGCGGAGGCCCTCACCGCCGCGCACCGCGCCGAGCTCGGCACCGACACCGCGATCGCCCGGATCTTCAACACCTACGGGCCGCGCATGGCCACCGACGACGGACGGCTCATCCCGACGCTGGTGGGCCAGGCGCTCGCCGGGGAGCCCCTGACCGTCTTCGGCGATGGTATGCAGACCCGGTCGCTGTGCTGGGTCGACGATCTGATCGACGGCCTGATCCGGCTCGCCGCGTCGCAGGAGGCGGGGCCGGTCAACCTCGGCAGCGACGACGAGCGGTCGGTCGCGGAGATCGCCGCCCTGGTGCTCAAGGTGACCGGTTCGTCGTCGCCGATCCACCAGGTGCCACCGCCGGCGCAGGATGCACGGGTGCGGCGTCCGGATCTGACGCTTGCCCATGCCAGGCTCGGCTGGGCGGCCACGACGCCCCTGCGTGTGGGCCTCGAGCGGGTCGCCGCCTGGTTCGCCGAGAGCGCTGCGACGTCCTTGGCGTCGTGACGATGCGTCGCAGGGGCGCCGCGTGGGTCCGGGAGGCCACCGCCGCGTGAGGCCCGGTTCCCGAGGCAGGATGTCCGTGCGCAGAGACCGCGACCCACCGGCACGTCGAGGCCAGCGAGACGCGGTGACCGCGGCCGCGGCCCTCATCGTGGTCGCCCTGACGGGTGTCCGACCGGACCACCACCCGGCGTGGGAGCGCGTCCTGTTCGACCGCGTCAACCATGCCGAGCTCGACTACCGGCCGCTGCGGCTGGCGCAACAGCCCGGCACCCCGTGGGTGCTGCCGCTCACGGCCGTCGACGCGTTCGCTGCTCACCGGCGCCGGTTGGCGGTGCAGGCCGCGTTGGCGCTCCCCGTGGAGAAGGCGCTCGAGGTGGGGTTGAAGAGGATCCAGCCGGCGCGGCGCCCGGTGCAGGTGCGTCCGACGACGCTGCGCGATGACGCCCCGGTCGAGGGCGGGTCGTTCCCTTCCGGACATGCTGCCCTCGCGGCCGCGTTCGCCGCCCTCACCTCGCCCTTCCTGCCGGCAGAGCTCAGGGTGCTCACCGGAGCGACGGCGGCTGTCTGCGCAGTCACCCGGGTCCACCAGGGCGCCCACCACCCCGTCGACGCTCTCGGCGGGGCCTTCTTGGGCATCGGGGTCGGCAAGGCTCTCGCGTTCGCCGTCGGCCACGACCGGACCCGCCGGCGCGGGTCCGCGTCTGCGCACCGCAGCCGAAAATGACGAGAGCCCGATCGCGCTTGCGATCGGGCTTCGGTCATTCGGTGGAGGTGAGGGGACTCGAACCCCTGACCCCCTGCATGCCATGCAGGTGCGCTACCAGCTGCGCCACACCCCCGAACTCGCCGCTCCGGCCGGGGCCGGGGCAACGACGTGAATACTAGCCAAAGGATCCGCGCGAGGTGAAATCGGGGCGTCAGAGGTTGTACGCCGCCAGCGCCCAATCCCCCGTGGCCCGCTGCTCGAGCATGACCCGGCCGCAGTTGCCGAGGCCGCGCAGGTCGCGGGCGACGGCGAGCGGCCAGCCGAGGAAGCGGACGAGCCCGGTCCGGGTGGCGGCACCGTGCGAGACGGCGACGCCGGTCTCGCCCACCGCGAGCGCGCCGGCCAGGTCGGCGAGGCAGGCTGCGTAGCGGTCGGCGACCTCGGCGGAGGTCTCGGCCCCGGGGATGCCGTCCCAGTCGCCGCGACGGAAGCGCTCGAGGGCCTCCGGGTCGCGGGCGCCGAGCTCGGCGTGGGTGGTGCCCTGGTAGTCGCCGAGGCGGAACTCGCGCAGCCGCTCGTCGTACGACGGCACGAGCCCGGCCTCCTTGGCGATCTCGTCGGCGGTGACCCGGGCCCGCGCGAGGTCGCTCGACCACACGTACGACGGCGCGAGCGCGGCGATCTGCGGCGCCACGGCGCGGGCCTGCTCGACGCCGACCTCGTCGAGCTCGACGTCCGTCTGTCCCTGGATCCGCAGGGCGGCGTTCCAGGCGGTGCGGCCGTGCCGGACCAGGACGATCCGGCGCAGCGGGGCGCCGGTCACGCGCCGGTCGGGGGCTTGATCTCGGCCGGGAGCTCGATCGCCGGGCAGTCGCGCCACAGCCGCTCGAGCGCGTAGAACTCGCGCTCCTCGGCGTGCTGCACGTGGATCACCACGTCGCCGTAGTCGAGCAGCACCCAGCGGCCGTCGCGGTGGCCCTCGCGGCGGATCGGCTTGGCGTCGATCTCGCGCAGCTTGTCCTCGATCTCCTCGACGATGGCGCGGACCTGGCGGTCGTTGGCGCCGGAGGCGAGCAGGAAGGCGTCGGTGATCGCGAGCTGCTCGCTGACGTCGAAGGCGAGCTGGTCGGTCGCGAGCTTGTCGGCCGCGGCCAGCGCCGCGGTGCGAACGAGGGTGACGGCGTGGTCGGTGGCGGTCATGGTTCTCCGGAATCAGTGGTCGGTCGGGGCGTAGAGCCCGTGTTTGGTGATGTACTGCACGACGCCGTCCGGCACGAGGTACCAGACCGGCTGGCCCGCCCGCTGGCGCTCTCGGCAGTCGGTGGACGAGATCGCCAGCGCGGGGATCTCCACCATGGTCACCCGGTCGTGCGGGATTCGCGCAAGCGTCGCGGGATCCATCTCCGCGCCGGGGCGGGTGCAGCCGACGAAATGGGCGAGCTCGAAGAGCTCGTCCGCGTCACGCCAGCTGAAGATGTCGGTGAGCGCGTCGGCGCCGGTGATGAAGTACAGATCGGCGTCCGGCCGCTCCGCGCGCAGGTCGCGCAGCGTGTCGATCGTGTACGTCGGCCCGCGGCGGTCGATGTCGACCCGGCTCACCGTGAACCGTGGGTTGGCTGCGGTGGCGATGACCGTCATCAGGTAGCGGTGCTCGGCCGGCGAGACGGCCCGCTCGGCCTTCTGCCACGGCTGTCCGGTGGGCACGAAGACGACCTCGTCGAGGTCGAACCAGCCCTGGACCTCCGAGGCGGCGACCAGGTGGCCGTGGTGGATGGGGTCGAAGGTGCCACCCATCACCCCGAGTCGGGTACGACGTCCGCTCGGCGTCGTCGTGTCCGACCCGGTCACCAGCGACTCAGCTGTGGTCGCGGCCGCCGCCGAACCACACCAGGCCGAGCAGCAGGAAGAGGAGGAAGGCCAGCACGCCGCCGCCGATGAACCACGGGTTCACGGCGGGCTCGCCGTGGGCCTCCGCGGCGCGGACGAGGAGGGCGGCGACCTGGCTGATCTGGCTGAGCATGGCGGCATCGTATCCAACCCCGCGCCGCGCCACCGCGTCGGCTCAGCGGATTCGATCAGTGGAGGGCGAAGTCGACGCCGAGGAAGAGCAGCGTGAAGCGCAGCGAGCGCCCGAGGAAGACGGTCGGCAGGAAGACCCACATCGGCATCCGGAGCAGCCCCCCGACGGCCGCCATGGCGAGCAGCGGCGGGATGCCGGCAGAGGCGGCGATGAACATGATCGCGGCGGCGTACCAGGGCCGGCCCTGCATCCGGGCGACCCACTTCTCGTAGGCCTCCTTGACCTTGGGCTTGGCCAGCTTGCGCTGGGCCCAGGCGGAGTGGGAGCCGCGGCGGGCGAGCTCGTACCAGACGACCTTGCCGACGGTGGCGCCCGCGCCGGCGGCGATGCCGAGCGAGATCGAGGCGGCGACACCGGCCTCGGTCGCGCCGGCGCCGAGGATGTAGACCTCGATGGGCAGGAACGGGAGCAGGGCGGACGCGATGCTGAAGGCGAACGTCGTCAGCCACAGGATCATGCCGCCGCAGCCTTCTCGCTCTCGGGGGCGCGCTCCGGCACGGGCAGTCCGAGCTTGAGCAGCCAGCCCAGCGACACGCACTTGAGCACCAGCAGGCCCACGGCGATGACCGTGCCGAGCCACACCCAGCCGGTGGCCAGCAGGATCACCGCGAAGGCACCGGAGTTGGCGGCCTTGCCGATCCGCGACCAGTTCCAGAGGTAGATCCGGCGGTCGATGACGTGGAAGTAGTTGGGGCTGCGGATCGGCCAGGCGAGGAAGGCCAGCGACAGGTACATGTCGATGACCATGAACTCGAAGAGGTAGATCGCGATCGGGATCCCGATCCACGTCATCGGCTCGTCGCTGATCCAGCCGCCGGGCTGCAGCCAGATCAGGCCGACGTACAGCGCGCCGCAGCTGAGCCGGTCGCACATCATGTCGACGACCGCGCCCATCCGGGTCTCGCAGTCGCGCCAGCGGGCCCACTCGCCGTCGATGCTGTCGCCGACCCAGTAGGTGACCAGGCCGACCACGATCAGGGTGAGGCTGCCCTCGTAGGCCGCCCACACCGCGATCGCGAGCGTGATGACGGTACGGACGAACGTGATGATCGTGGCTCCGGTGAAGAGCCGTTCGACGGCCGGATCAGCGTAGATCCGGTCGGGGGAGCCTGCCATAGGCGCAACCTATCGCGGCTCCCCCAGGGAGCCGTGCATCGGGAGGTGAACGGTCAGCGAATGTGGCCGTCGCCGATGACGACGTACTTGGTCGAGGTCATCTCGGGCAGACCCATCGGCCCGCGGGCGTGCAGCTTCTGGGTGCTGATGCCGATCTCGGCGCCGAAGCCGAACTCGCCGCCGTCGGTGAACCGGGTCGACGCGTTGACGAGCACCGCGGCCGAGTCGACCTCGGCCACGAACCGCCGGGCTGCGCCCTGGTCCTCGGTGACGATGGCGTCGGAGTGGCCGCTGGACCAGGTGCGGACGTGCTCGAGCGCCGCGTCGAGGTCGGGTACGACGCGCGCCGCGATGTCGAGCGAGAGGTACTCCTCGCCCCAGTCGGCGTCGGTGGCTGCGACCACGCCGTCGAAGCCGGCGAAGCGGTCGTCGCCGTGGATCACGACGTCGGCCGCCTGCAGTGCCTCGACCACGCGCGGTAGGAAGACGTCGGCGACGTCGGCGTGCACGAGCAGCGACTCGGCGGCGTTGCAGACGCTGGTGCGGTGGGTCTTGGCGTTGAGGACGATGGCGAGCGCCTTGTCGAGGTCGGCCGCCTTGTCGACGTAGACGTGGCAGTTGCCGACCCCGGTCTCGATGACGGGCACGGTCGACTCGTTGACGACGGACTGGATCAGCCCCGCTCCCCCGCGCGGGATGAGCACGTCGACCAGGCCGCGGGCGCGCATCAGCGCCTTGACGCTGTCATGGGTGTCGCCCGGCACCAGCTGGACGACGTCGGCGTCGAGGCCGGACGCGGCCACCGCGTCGCGCAGCACGGCGACGATCGCGGCGTTGCTGGAGCGCGCGGACGAGCTGCCGCGCAGCAGCACCGCGTTGCCGGACTTGAGGCAGATGCCGGCGGCGTCGGCGGTGACATTGGGGCGGGCCTCGTAGATCATCCCGATCACGCCGAAGGGCACCCGGACCTGGCGCAGCTCGAGCCCGTTGGCGAGGACGCCGCCGCGGACCACCTCGCCGACCGGGTCGGCCAGGCCGGCGACGTCGCGCAGGCCCTGGGCCATGCCCTCGAGGCGCTCGGTGGTGAGTCGGAGCCGGTCGATGATGTTGGCCGGGGTGCCGTCGGCCTCGGCCCGGGCGACGTCGTCGGCGTTGCCGGCGAGGATCTCGTCGGCACGGGCGAGCAGGGCGTCGGCCATCGCGAGCAGCGTGGCGTCCTTCTGGGCGCGGGTGGCCAGCGCCAGCCTCCGGCTGGCGACTCGTGCGCGCTGGGCGACCTCGCGGACCTCGACCTCGGCAGTCATGGCTCAAGGATAGGCGGGACGGCGGGTCGCCCCGGACTCAGGCGCAGGGCCTGGACGTCGGCTTCAGACCGGTGCGGTGCGTCGTCCGGGTGCTCCGCCACATCCGCTGCCAACGGTCGTCGTAGGCGCGGACGGCGCGGTCGTCGTGGATCTCGAAGGTCACCTCGTCGCTGCTCAGGCCGGGCGCCGACCAGTTCTCCGAGCCGGTCCACACGACCCGGGTGCCCTGGCCGCGGAAGAGCCCGTCGACGGTGACGTACTTCAGGTGGGAGTAGCACCGCGACCCGAACACGATCTCCTCGCCGCTCGTCGCCGGCTTCTGGCCCCAGTCCCAGTCGGCGGCACGGACCGGGATCCCGACGCCCTTCAGGATCCGCACCACCGGCGCGCTCACCACCGAGCCGATCACCGAGATCTGGCAGCCCTCGCGGCGCATCGACGCCAGCTCGCGGGCCAGCGCCTCGCCGCGGGCGCCGTACCAGGCGTACATGTTGACCCGTACGACGCTGCGCCCGCGGGCGTCGCCGTAGCCGAGCGGCGCCCGGCAGCCCACCTGCCGCAGCCGGCGCAGCTGCGGGTCGATCGCACGCGCCGTCGTCACCCGCTGGAAGTCGGCGCGGACCGTGCCCGACTCGTAGGTGAGGAAGCGGGGCGATGCCGGCCGGTCGCGCTTGAGCTGGTCGAAGATCGCCACCCAGGCGGCGAAGAGCGCGTCGTCGCCGTCGACGGTGTAGGCGTCGTTCCACTGTCCGTTGGCGGCGGCGTTGCCGAGATTGCTCGAGCTGTTGATGACGACCGAGCGGGCCGCGCCGCTCTGGCTGAAGGCGTAGACCTTCATGTGCAGGTTGCCGGTCCGCGAGCCGTTGCGGCAGGCGGCCTTGCAGATCACCAGGAAGCTCGACGCGTCCGGGTTGTGGCCGAGGCGGCGCTGCAGCCGGCGGATCACCGGGTTGACCAGGTTGTCGTTGACGACGATCTGGACGCGCACGCCGCGGGCGCGCGCCTGGAGCAGGAGGTCGGCGGTGTCGCGCCGGTCGATGTTGTAGGTCGCCAGCCGGATCGTCGCGCCCGGCGGCGTGTGCCGGATGGCCGCGTGGACCGTGCGGATCACCACCGTGCGCTGGGGCTTCGAGCCGGTCGGGTCGTTGAAGACCGGCCCGGTGGGCGGCAGCCAGGTGTCCGCGGCGACCGCGGGCGGCGCCGTACCGGACCCGGCGACGACGACCAGGGCGGACGCCAGCAGCGCCCCCACGACGAGTCTCACGATCCCGAGCACGAAAGCACCGTAGCCCGATCGACTTACTTCGTTCAAAGTCACGGCAACCGAATCGGCCGGACGCGCGTCGATGAGGGCATGGGGGGCCCTGCATCTGATCCATCGCACCAGGAGGAATCGTGAAACTGCGTCTCGGAGCATCCGTGGCGGCCTTGGTCGTCGCCGGCCTCTCGGCGACCGGCGCCCCGCCCGTCGCGGACGCCGCAGTCACCGCCGGCTCGCCGATCACACTCATCGGCCCGTCGCGGGTCGTCGTCTACCGCGAGGGCGGCGCCGTGTACGGCGACCTCGGGCTCAACCTCACCGCGCCCGACCGGGCGTTCGAGGTCCGCTCGACCCGCGCGGACTGGAACAGCCCGATCCGCACCGTCTGGCAGTCGCCCGACGGCCCGGTCACCCTGCCCGCGCAGACCGGCTGGGGCGGCCTCGACGGCTTCCTCCAGCTGACCGTCCGCCGCGACGACGGCACGGTCGCCCGCCGGCAGAGCCTCGACGTCTGCCTCAACGCCTGGAACACCCAGCGCACCCGGCCGGACGCGCCGCTGCGCTCGCCGTACCCGGAGGGCTGCCCGGGACACCCGTTCACCCTCGGGTCGGTGCAGGGCATCCAGGCCGGCTGGGTGTCGGCGATCGATAGCTACGAGACAGGCCTGCGGCTCAAGGTCGGGAAGTACCGGCTGACCGCGCAGATCCAGCCGGCGTACGCGCAGGCGCTGGGCATCGCGCCGGCCGACGCGACCCGCACCTACCGGCTCGTGGTCAAGAAGGCGCCGCGCGAGAGCGAGCAGGGACGCCGGACCACGGGCGGCCACGCCCGGCCCGCGCTCAAGCCCGCCGCCCGCCCGACGGCGGCGCGCGAGGGCGCGCCCGGCGACGCCGTACCGGACCTGCGGTCGCTGCCCGCCTTCGGCATGGACCTCTCCCCCAACGGCAAGCGGCTGCGCTTCTCGGCGACCGTGTGGAACGCGGGCGACGGCCCGATGGTCGTCGACGGGTTCCGGCGCGGGAGGTCCGACACGATGGACGCCTACCAGTACTTCATCGACGGCGACGGCAACCAGACCGGCTACCGCAAGGTCGGCACGATGATCTGGCACAACGCCGCGACCCACCAGCACTGGCACTTCCTCGACTTCGCCCGCTACACGCTGCTGCGGGCCGACCGGACCGAGGTGGTGCGCTCGAAGAAGGAGTCCTTCTGCCTGGCCAACACCGACGCGGTCGACTACACCGTGCCGGGCGCGGCCTGGAAGCCCGAGAACACCGACCTCCACACCGCATGCGGCGACCGCTCGACGGTCTCGCTGCGCGAGGTGCTGGCGTCGGGCTCGGGCGACACCTACGCCCAGTTCCGGGCCGGGCAGGCGTTCCGCGTCGACAACCTGCCCAACGGCGTCTACTACATCGCCGTCGAGGGCAACCCCCACCGCAACCTGGTCGAGTCGGACACGAGCAACAACGTGGCACTGCGCAAGATCCGGCTGGGCGGGACGCCGGCGCACCGCAGGCTCAAGGTCTACCGGGTGGGCGTGGTCGACGACAGCGGGTACGGGGTGCCCGAGGAGTGAGACGTGACGGGGTGTAGCGACCGGAACCGGCGTTCGGAAATGTTGCGGTTTGGGACCAAACCGCAACATTTCGGGCCTCGGACCTGTGGTTCTTGACCAATCGCCATGAATTTTCGTCTCGAATAGCGAAACGCCGCGACGACCGGATCCGGTCGCCGCGGCGTTTCAGCAGCCGAAGGCAGTACGCCGGTCAGCCCTTGCGCTTCTCGATCTCCGCGGTCACGGCCGGGAGGACGGCGTGGAGGTCGCCGACCACACCGAAGTCGACGAGCTCGAAGATCGGGGCCTCCTCGTCCTTGTTGACGGCCACGATGGTCTTCGAGGTCTGCATGCCGGCGCGGTGCTGGATGGCGCCCGAGATGCCGTTGGCGACGTACAGCTGCGGCGAGACGGTCTTGCCGGTCTGGCCGACCTGGAAGGTGTGCGGCTTCCAGCCGGAGTCGACGGCGGCACGCGAGGCGCCGACCGCGGCGCCGAGCGCGTCGGCGAGGGCCTCGACCGCGGTGAAGTCACCGCCGGTGCCTCGACCACCGGAGACCACGATCGCGGCCTCGGTGAGCTCGGGGCGGCCGGTGGCCTGACGCGGCTGGGACGCGACGATCTGCGCGGTCTTGGCGGCGTCGGAGATCGCGGCGGCGAACTCCTCGACCGTGCCGGCGCCCGCGCCCTCGACCGGGGCGGCCGCGTTGGGCTTGACCGCGATGATCGGGGTGCCCTTGACGACCTTCGCGGCGACGGTGAAGTTGCCGGCGAAGACGGACTGGGTGGTGACGATGTCGCCACCCTCGACCTGGACGTCGACGGCGTCGGTGATCAGGCCGGAGGAGAGCTTGATCGCGAGACGACCGGCGATCTCCTTGCCCTCGGCGGAGGACGGGATCAGGATCGCGGCGGGCGAGGTCTTCTCGGCGATCTGTTGCAGGACCTCGGCCTTCGGGGCCACCAGGTAGCCCTTGATCTCCGTGTCGTCGACGACGTACACCTTCTCGGCGCCGTAGCCCTTGACGGCCTCGGCGACCGCGGCGGCCTTGTCGGCGCCGCCGATGAAGACGGCGGAGGGCTCACCGATGCGCTGGGCGATGGCGAGCAGCTCGTAGGTGGGCTTGCGGACCGCGCCGTCGACGTGGTCGACCAGAACGAGAACTTCAGACATGGATCAGGCTCCTCAGATGAACTTCTTCGACGCGAGGAACTCGACCAGCGCGCTGGCGCCCGATCCGTCCTCGTCCTTGACGATCTCGCCGGCGGTCCGCGGCGGGCGTGCCGTCACGGACTCGACCTTCGTCCACGCGGCGTCGAGGCCGACCTCGGACGCGTCGACGCCGAGGTCGGCGAGGGTCAGCGTCTCGAGCGGCTTCTTCTTCGCGGCCATGATGCCCTTGAACGACGGGTAGCGCGCCTCGCCGGACTGGTCGGTGACCGACAGGACGAGCGGCAGCGTGCCGCCGACGACCTCGGTCGCGGTGTCGCCGTCACGCTTGATGCGGACCTGGTCGCCCTGGGTCTCGACGACGGCGGCGAGGGTGACCTGCGGGAGGCCGAGACGCTCGGCGAGCATCGCCGGGACGACGCTCAGGCCGCCGTCGGTCGACGCGAGGCCGCCGACGACCAGCTCGGGGACGCCGATCTTCTCGATCGCCTTGGCGAGCACGAGGGAAGTGGCGATCGCGTCGGAGCCGGCGATCGCGTCGTCCTGCACGTGGACGGCCTTGTCGGCGCCCATCTGCAGGGCCTTGCGGACGGCGCCCTCGGCCTCGGCCGGACCGACGGTCAGCGCGGTGACGGTGATCTCCTCGTCGGCGCGCTTCTCCTTGATCTGCAGCGCCTGCTCGACGGCGTACTCGTCGAGCTCGGAGAGGAGACCTTCGACACCGACGCGGTCGACGGTGTTGTCACCCTCGAACTTCCGGTCGGCCGTCGCGTCGGGGACGTACTTCACAAGGACGACAATGTTGGAGAGAGTCATGGTTGTGGCCGGACCGGCCCCTTCCTGTGCTTCGTGAGCCCCTCCCCGTGGCCGGGGCAGGGAACAGATGTGGTCCTGATGAGGACAGCGCTTCGCAGGCTACCGTCCGGTCACCTACCGCGGGAACCGCGTCTCAGTGGACTACGCCACATCTCCCGTACGGGAGGTTGTGGCGTGCGTCACGGGCGGATGATCCGCTCGAGGATCCGGCCCAGGACGAGGTAGACCACCGCGCCCAGGCCGTAGTTGAACAGCGCCGTCTTGACCGCGCCGTTGGGGTCCTTGAACGCCTTGACCGGGTTGTCGAGGTCGAAGACGCCGAGGTCGAAGACGTTGGCCAGGTCGCGGGCGAGCTTGACCAGCCCGTTGCCGGAGTTGGCCTCGAGCGCATAGGTGAACGCCGCGATCGCCAGGACCAGGGCGAGGGTCATGCAGACGATCCAGACGGCGCGGGCCAGGTTCTCGCGCACCCACACGACCGTCACGGTCCGCGGCGTGACCGTCTGGCTGCTCCGGTCGGCGCGGTCGACGCCCTGGTCGCTCCGGTGGTCTTCGTCGCGCTCCGTCATGGAGTCACCGCCCCTCGAAGGTGGCCTTGCCCGGCCCGTTCTCGATGAACGACTGCATGCCCGCGGTGCTGTCCTCGGTCGCGAAGACCGCGGCGAAGTGCTGCCGCTCGATCTGCAGACCGGTCTCGAGGTCGGCCTCGAGACCACGGTCGACCGACTCCTTGATCGCCCGCAGCGCGTACGGCGCCGCGTGGGCGAACTGGCGTGCCCAGGCGACGGCCTCGTCGTAGACGTCGGCTGCCGGGACCACCCGGTCGACGAGCCCGATCGCGAGCGCCTCGTCGGCCTTCACGAAGCGACCGGTGAAGAGCAGGTCCTTGGCCTTGGCCGGACCGACCAGCCGCGGCAGGCGCTGGGTGCCGCCGGCGCCGGGGATGATGCCGAGCAGCACCTCGGGCTGCCCGAGGACGGCGTTCTCGGCGGCGAAGCGGACGTCGGCCGCCATCGCCAGCTCGCAGCCGCCGCCCAGCGCGTAGCCGTTGACCGCGGCGACGACCGGCTTGGGGATCCGGGCGATCGCGGTGACCGCGCCCTGCACGGCCTCGACCTTGTCGACCATGTCGGTGTACGACATCGTCGACATCTCCTTGACGTCGTTGCCGGCGGCGAAGACCTTCTCGCCGCCCCAGACCACGACCGCGCGGACGTCGTCGCGCTCGGTGGCCTCGGCGGCCGCGGCGCGCAGCTCGACCTGGACCTGCAGGCTGATCGCGTTCATCTTGGGGCGGTCGAGCCGAATCGTGCCGACACCGTCGGCGACCTCCAGGCGGACGAACTCGCTGGTCATGGGATCCCTCTCGCTGGGTCGGCACGCACGCAGGGGCGCGCCCTCGCGTGCCCCCACCGCGCATTCTGCCGCGCACAGGCCCCACTGGTCACATGAACCCGCCAGATGGGCGTGGCGGGGGCCGCTCACGGGTGTGACGGGTGTGCAGAATGGCGGGGTGTCCCCCGGTCTGTGGCGAACCCTCGGCGAGCGCGCTCCGCTCTGGCCCGGTCGCACCTGGCCGCTCGGGGCGACCTGGACTCCGGAGGCCACGAACTTCGCCGTCGACGCCCCCGCGGCGACCGCCGTCTGGCTGTGCCTGTACGACGAGGAGGGCGGCGAGCGCCGACTCCCCCTGACCGAGCAGTCCCTGGGCATCTGGCACGGCGCCGTCCCCGACATCGTCCCCGGCACCCGCTACGGCTACCGCGTCGAAGGCCCCTGGGAGCCCGAGGAGGGGCTGCGGTTCGATCCCGAGGTGCTGCTGCTCGACCCCTACGGCCTGGCCACCGCCGGCGTCGCGGGCGACGCCCAGAGCGTCGTCGTCGACCCCGCCTTCGACTGGCGCGGCGACGTCCCCGAGCGGCGGCGCTGGCGCGACACGGTCATCTACGAGCTGCACGTCAAGGGGTTCACCCGGCTGCACGACCGGATCCCCGAGGAGATCCGCGGCACGTACGCCGGCCTCGGCCACCCGGTCGTGACCGACTACCTGCGCGACCTGGGCATCACCGCCGTCGAGCTGCTGCCCGTGCAGCAGTTCTTCTCCGAGCCGGCGCTGGTGGAGCGCGGGACCGTCAACTACTGGGGCTACAACCCGATCAGCTACTTCGCGCCCGACGCGTCGTACTCCGCCTCGGGCGACCGGGGCGGCCAGGTCACCGAGTTCAAGGAGATGGTGCGGTCGCTGCACGCGGCCGGCATCGAGGTGATCCTCGACGTGGTCTACAACCACACCGCCGAGGCGGGCGCGGAGGGCCCGACGTACTCCTTCCGGGGGCTGGACGACCGCGGCTTCTACCGCCGCGTCCCCTCCCCCGACGGCTACGACGACACCTACTGGGACGTCACCGGCTGCGGCAACACCGTCGACTCGGAGAACCCGATCGCGCTGCGGCTGATCCTCGACTCGCTGCGCTACTGGGTGACCGAGATGCACGTCGACGGCTTCCGGTTCGACCTGATGTCGGCGCTGACCCGCACCCGTGGCAAGGACGCGATCCCCGTCGACATGGCCTGCAAGCTGCTCATCGCCATCGGCCAGGACCCGGTGCTGCGGCACGTGAAGCTGATCGCGGAGCCGTGGGACGTGTCGATGGACGGTTACCTCGTCGGCGACATGCCGCCGCCGTGGGTGGAGTGGAACGACCAGTACCGCGACACGATCCGCGACTTCTGGCGCGGCCAGTCCGACGGCACCCACGCCGTCGCCACCCGGCTCGCCGGCTCCTCGGACCTGTACGCCGACGACGGGCGCTCGGCGTACAACTCGGTCAACTTCGTCACCGCCCACGACGGCTTCACGGTCCGCGACCTGGTGTCCTACGACCACAAGCACAACGAGGCCAACGGCGAGGACAACCGCGACGGCAGCGACAACAACCGCTCCTGGAACCACGGCGTCGAGGGCGAGACCGACGACCCCGAGATCCGCGCGCTGCGGCGGCGGCAGGCCGCCAACCTGATGGCCACGCTCTGCCTGTCCAACGGCGTCCCGATGCTCACCGCCGGCGACGAGCGCGGCCGCACCCAGCGCGGCAACAACAACCCCTACTGCCAGGACAACGAGATCTCGTGGGTCGACTGGAGCGTCGACGACGCCTGGCTCGACGTCTACGAGACCACCCGCGCCGCGCTGCGCCTGCGCCGCGAGCACCACGCGCTGCGCCAGCGGCACTGGTTCGAGGGCCGCCCCACCATGATCGGCGGCCCCAAGGACCTCGCCTGGCTGCACCCCTCCGGCCGCGAGATGACCGACGAGGACTGGTGGGACCACACCCTGCGCACCGTCGGCATGTTCGTCTCCGGCAAGCCGCTGCGCGAGCCCGGCCCGCACGGCGAGCAGCAGATCGACGCGTCCTTCCTGATCTGGTTCCACGCCGGCGCCGACCCGGTCGAGGTGCACCTGCCCGAGAACGACTGGGTGCGCACCGGCGACGTCGTCCTCTCGACCGATCCGGGGCTGGTCGACGCGACCAAGCTCGGGGTGGGCGAGACGGTCACCATCGGCGCGCGGAGCGTGGTGGTGATGCGGGAGTCGGACGCCTGAGGGGGATGGCTCAGGCCAGCGCCACGACCCCCAGCTCGGCCGGCGCGACGAGGAGCGGGTTCGCCGGCAGCACCCGCACGGTGTAGCCGAACGGACCCGACCGGCCCAGCGGGACCTCGCCGTCGAAGCGGTGCCGGCCGCCGTCGTAGGACTCGACGAGGCGCATCGGGGCGAGCTCGGTGTCGACGATGTCGTCGTCGGCGTCGACGCGTCCGTGGACGATCTGGACGGCGACGTCGGAGGGCGACAGCTCGCCCAGGGCGACGTAGGAGTGGACGTGGAGGACGGCGCCCACCTCGGCGACGTCGCCGATGCCCTCGGCCTCGACGTGCTCGACGCGCACGCCCGGCCAGGCGCCGCGGACGCGGGCCTTCCAGGACGCGAGGGTGCGGGCGCCGTCGGGCTGGGCGGCCAGCTGGCGGGCGTTGTGGGCGGCGGGGGCGTAGAGCTGGGCGACGTAGTCGCGGACCATGCGGGTGGCGAGCACCTTGGGGCCGAGCGAGGCCCAGGTGTGGCGCAGCATCTCGATCCAGCGGCCGGGGACGCCCTCGTGGTCGACGTCGTAGAAGCGCGGCGCGACCTCGGTCTCGATCAGGTCGTAGAGCGCCGCGGCCTCGAGGTCGTCGCGCTTGTCGGGGTCGCCGGCGAGGACCGGGCCGTCGGCCGACGGGATCGGCCAGCCGAACTCCGGCTCGTACCACTCGTCCCACCAGCCGTCGAGGATCGACAGGTTGAGCCCGCCGTTGAGCGCGGCCTTCATGCCCGACGTCCCGCACGCCTCGTAGGGGCGCAGCGGGTTGTTGAGCCACACGTCGCAGCCCGGGTAGAGCGGCTGCGCGAGCGCGATGTCGTAGTTGGGAAGGAAGACGATCCGGTGACGCACGTCCTCGGCGTCGGCGAAGCGGACCAGCTCCTGGATCAGCCGCTTGCCGCCGTCGTCGGCCGGGTGGGCCTTGCCCGCGACGACCAGCTGGACCGGCCGCTCGGGATGGAGCAGCAGGGCCTTGAGCCGGCCGGGGTCGCGCAGCATCAGCGTCAGCCTCTTGTACGACGGCACCCGACGCGCGAAGCCGATCGTCAGCACGTCGGGGTCGAGCGCCTCGTCGATCCAGCCGAGCTCGGCCGGGGCGGCGCCACGCCGCTCCCACGACTTGCGCAGGCGGCGGCGGGCGTCGTCGACGAGCCGGCCGCGCAGGGCGCGCTTGGTGCGCCACACGTCGGGGCCGGGGACCTTCGCGAAGGCGGCCCAGAACGCCTCGACGTCGTCGCCGTCGTAGTCGCCGCCCTGGGCCTCGGCGAGCGCGGCTACCTCGGGTGCGACCCAGGTGGGCGCGTGGACGCCGTTGGTGATCGACGTGATCGGGACCTCCGCCTCGTCGAACGCCGGCCACAGGCCGTTGAACATCCCGCGGCTGACGTGGCCGTGCAGCTGCGAGACGCCGTTGGCGCGCTGCGCGAGCCGGAAGCCCATCACCGCCATGTTGAAGACGCCGGGGTCGCCGCCGTCGTAGTCCTCGGCGCCGAGTGCGAGCACCTGGTCGACCGCGACGCCGGGCGTGGCGCCGTGGTCGCCGAGGTACTGCTCGACGAGCGAGCGCGGGAACCGGTCGATGCCCGCCGGCACCGGCGTGTGCGTCGTGAACACCGTCGACGCGCGCCCGGCCTCGAGCGCGGTCGCGAAGTCGACGTCTCCCCCGGCGGTCAGCTCGCGGATCCGCTCCACGCCGAGGAATCCGGCGTGGCCCTCGTTGGTGTGGAACACCTCGGGCTCCGGCGCGCCCGTGATCCGCGCGTGCAGCCGCAGCGCGCGCACGCCGCCGACGCCGAGGAGCAGCTCCTGGCGCAGCCGGTGCTCGGTGTTGCCGCCGTAGAGCCGGTCGGTGATGAGCCGGTAGGGCTCGGGGTTCTCCTCGATGTCGGTGTCGAGCAGCAGCAGCGGGACCCGGCCCACCGACGCCACCCAGATCCGCGCGAGCAGGTCGGGGCCGTCGGGCATCCGGATCGCGATCGTGGCGCGGGTGCCCTCCTCGTCGTGCAGCAGCGACAGCGGCAGCTCGTCGGGGTCGAGGACCGGGTAGCTCTCCTGCTGCCAGCCCTCGTGCGAGAGCGACTGCTTGAAGTAGCCGTGCCGGTAGAGCAGGCCCACGCCCACGATCGGCACGCCGAGGTCGCTCGCCGCCTTGAGGTGGTCACCGGCGAGGATGCCGAGACCACCGGAGTACTGCGGCAGCACCGCGGTGATGCCGAACTCAGGCGAGAAGTAGGCGATCGACGCCGGCCAGGTCGCGTCCGGCTGGGCGGCGCGGGCGCGCTGGTACCACCGGTCGTCGGTGAGGTACGACGCCAGCCCGGCGCGTACGTCGGCCACCCGGCCGACGTACGCCGGGTCGGCCGCGAGCTCCGCCCACCGCGCCCCGCTGACCTCGCCCAGCAGCCGCAGCGGGTCGTGACCCACCGCGTGCCACAGCTCGGCATCGATCTCCTCGAACAGCGCCTGCGTCGGCGGGTGCCACGACCAGCGCAGGTTGGCCGCGAGCTCGCCGAGCGAGGCGAGCGCGTCGGGCAGGACGGGGCGGACCGTGAACCTCCGGATCGCACGCATGGCTCGACGGTAACGAATCGGACTTGAACGTTCCAATAGCGCTACCGCAAGTCGCGCGTAACGCGGCCTCCCCGCCCGGCGTTGTGCGCTTCAGACGGGCGGGGTGGAGTCATGGGGGCTGCCCCGCCCGTCGTCGTCCTGTCCCACCCGGCATTCGGGTCGCCTTTCGCGGCGGAACACGACAGGAATGCCGGGTGAGACGCGGGTGACCGACCCCTAGGCTGAGCGCGATGAGCACCTCAGCCCTGCGCTCGGTCGCCGAGCACCAGCAGCACGTCGCCGCCCTGCTCGCCGCCCGCCACGGCGCCGGCGGCTGGCCGTCCGAGATCGTCGCGCTGGCCGAGGCCCGCGACCGCGTCCTGGCCGAGCCGGTGCGGGCGCCCGAGCCGCTGCCGTCGTTCGACAACTCCGCGATGGACGGGTACGCCGTGCGTGCCGCCGAGGTCGCCGGCGCCACGGCCGACGACCCGACGCGGCTGCCCGTCGGCGAGGACATCCCCGCCGGCGCGCCCGTCGGCGAGCTCGCGCCCGGCACGGCCCGGCGGATCATGACCGGCGCGCCGGTCCCCCACGGCGCCGACGCGGTGGTCGAGGTGGAGGTCACCGACGGCGGCACCGAGACGGTCGAGATCCGCGAGGGCCGGGCGGCGGGGACCTTCGTGCGGCCCGCGGGGTCCGATGTCGCGGTCGGCCAGGAGGTGCTGGCGGCGGGCGCGCTGCTCGGGCCGGCGCAGCTGGGCGTGCTCACCGCACTGGGCGTCCAGGACGTCGTCGTCCGGAGGAGGCCGCGCGTCCTCGTCGTCTCCACCGGCTCCGAGCTCGCCGCCGACCCGACGCCCGGCTCAGGCCAGATCCGCGACGCCAACGGCGCGCTGCTCGCGGCCGCGGCCGAGGAGGCCGGAGGCGTCGCGGTCCGCAGGCTCTGGGTCGAGGACGACGTCCCGACGTTCCTCGCGCTGCTGGACGGCGAGCTCGCCGCGGGCGACGTCGACCTGGTCCTCACCTCCGGCGGGGTCAGCGCCGGCGCCTACGAGGTCGTCAAGGACGGCCTCGGCCCGCGCGGCGTGGAGTTCGTCAAGGTCGCCCTGCAGCCCGGCATGCCGCAGGGCTCGGGCCTGATCGAGCAGACCCCCGTGATCTGCCTCCCCGGCAACCCGGTCAGCGCGCTCACCTCCTGGGAGGTCTTCGTGCGCCCCGCCCTGCGCCGCGCGTTCGGCCACCCCGCGCCCGACCGCCCCGTCGTCCGCGCCACGCTCACCGAGCCGCTCACCGGCCTGCCCGGCAAGCGCCAGCTGCGGCGCGCCCGCCTCGATCGCGCCGCCGGCACGGTGGCGCCGTGGGGTCCCGCCGGCTCGGGATTCCTCGGCTGGTTCGCCGGCGCCGACGCGCTGATCGACCTCCCGGCAGGGGGCGCTCCGCTCGCCGCCGGAGACACCGTGGATGCATGGGATCTGATGTCTCGGTAGGTTCGTAGGCATGGTCGGACGCATCCCGGTGATCGACGTCATGCCGCTTCTCGAGGCGGGCCCCACCGAGGGACCCCTGCCGGCGAAGGCCAGCCTCGGCGAGCCCTTCCCCGTCAGCGCGACCGTGTTCCGCGAGGGGCACGACCGCCTCGGAGCCGAGGTCGTGCTGCTCTCCCCCGACGGCGTACGACGACCACCGGTCCGCATGCGCGCGCTCCCGCCCCGCGACCGCCACACCGTCGACCGGTACGAGGCCTGGGTGTCCGCCGACGCGGAAGGCCCGTGGTCGTTCGAGATCCACGCCTGGTCCGACCCGATCGCGACGTGGGAGCACGACGCGGGCATCAAGATCCGGGCGAGCATCGACGTGGAGCTGATGTTCGCCGAGGGTCGCCTGCTCCTCGAGCGCGTGATCGCGGAGAGCAAGCTGCGCAAGGCAGATCTCGCCACGGTCAAGGCGGCGATCACCGCCGCGAGCGACACGGCACGCCCGGCCGAGGCGCGGCTCGCGCAGCTCGAGTCGCCGGAGCTGCGGGCCGTGCTGACGGCGTACCCGCTGCGCGACCTGCTCACGGTCGAGGGCCCCTTCCCCGTCTACGTCGACCGCACCCGCGCGCTCTTCGGCAGCTGGTACGAGCTGTTCCCCCGCTCCGAGGGCGCCACCTACGACCCGACGACCGGCGAGGTCGTCAGCGGCACCTTCGCGACCGCGGCCGAGCGGCTGCCCGCGGTGGCGCGGATGGGCTTCGACGTCGTCTACCTGCCGCCGATCCACCCGATCGGCGAGGTCAACCGCAAGGGCCCCAACAACGCGGTCCTCCCCGAGGGCGAGGTGACACCGGCCGACTGGACCGGCTCCCCCTGGGCGATCGGCAGCAAGGACGGCGGTCACGACGCCGTCCACCCCGACCTCGGCACACTGGAGGACTTCGACGCCTTCGTCGCCGCGGCGCGCGAGCTCGACCTCGAGGTGGCGCTCGACCTGGCGCTGCAGTGCGCGCCCGACCACCCGTGGGTCTCCGAGCACCCCGAGTGGTTCACGACCCGCGCCGACGGCTCGATCGCCTACGCCGAGAACCCGCCGAAGAAGTACCAGGACATCTACCCGCTCAACTTCGACAACGACCCCGAGGGCCTCGCCGCCGAGATCCTGCGGGTGGTGCGGCACTGGATGGCCCACGGCGTGCGGATCTTCCGCGTCGACAACCCGCACACCAAGCCGGTGGCGTTCTGGCAGTGGCTGCTCGCGGAGGTCCGTCGCACCGACCCCGACGTGCTCTTCCTCGCCGAGGCGTTCACGAAGCCGCCGATGCTGCAGACGCTCGGCGCGATCGGCTTCCACCAGTCGTACACGTACTTCACGTGGCGGGTGGAGAAGGTCGACGTCGAGGACTACCTGCGCGAGGTGTCGACCGAGTCGGCCCACCGGATCCGGCCGAACTTCTTCGTCAACACGCCCGACATCCTCCACGAGTTCCTCCAGTACGGCGGCCCGGCAGCCTTCCGGATCCGTGCGGTGCTCGCGTCGATGTCGTCGCCGACCTGGGGCATGTACGCCGGCTACGAGCTCGGCGAGCACGTCGCGGTGCGCCCCGGCAGCGAGGAGTACCTCGACTCGGAGAAGTACCAGATCCGCGTCCGCGACTGGCCCGTCGCCACCGCCAACGGCGAGAGCAACGGCAACGGGATCGGGCTGACGGCGTACGTCACCCGGCTCAACGCGATCCGCCGCGCCCACCCGGCGTTGCAGCTGCTGCGCAACCTCACGGTCCACCCGGCCGACGAGGACCACGTCATCTGCTGGTCGAAGACGGCCGTCCTGCCGGACGGCAGCAGCGACCGGGTCGTCGTCGTCCTCAACCTCGACCCGCACCAGCCGCGCGAGACGATGGTGCACCTCGACCTCGCCGCGCTCGGCCTGCAGCCGGGCAGCGCGTTCACCGTCCACGACGAGGTCACCGGCGCGGAGTGGACGTGGGGCGAGCACAACTACGTCCGGCTCGAACCGTCCGAGCCGGCGCACATCCTGACCGTGAAGGGGCACGCATGACCATCGCCGAGACGTCCGTCCTCAACGAGGAGCCGGAGTGGTTCCGGACGGCCGTCTTCTACGAGGTGCTGGTGCGCTCGTTCCGCGACTCCAACGCCGACGGCACCGGCGACTTCCGCGGGCTGACCGAGAAGCTCGACTACCTGCAGTGGCTGGGCGTCGACTGCCTGTGGGTGCCGCCGTTCTTCACCTCGCCGCTGCGCGACGGCGGCTACGACGTCGCCGACTACACCGACATCCTCCCCGAGTGCGGCACCACCGACGACTTCCACGCCTTCCTCGACGCCGCGCACGAGCGCGGGATCCGCGTGATCATCGACTTCGTCATGAACCACACGAGTGACGCCCACCCGTGGTTCCAGGCCTCGCGCTCCGACCCCGACGGCCCCTACGGCGACTTCTACGTCTGGTCCGACACCGACGAGCTCTACCAGGACGCGCGGATCATCTTCGTCGACACCGAGCCGTCGAACTGGACCTGGGACCAGACCCGCGGCCAGTACTACTGGCACCGCTTCTTCCATCACCAGCCGGACCTCAACTTCGACAACCCGAAGGTCCACGACGCGATGATGGAGGCGATGGCCTTCTGGCTCGACATGGGCCTCGACGGCTTCCGCCTCGACGCCGTCCCGTATCTCTACGAGCGGCCGGGCACCAACGGCGAGAACCTCAAGGAGACCCACGAGTTCCTGCGCAAGGTACGCAAGTTCGTCGACGACAACTACCCCGGCCGGGTGCTGCTCTGCGAGGCGAACCAGTGGCCGACCGACGTCGTCGAGTACTTCGGCGACCCCGCGGTGGGCGGCGACGAGTGCCACATGGCGTTCCACTTCCCCGTGATGCCGCGCATCTTCATGGCGGTGCGGCGCGAGTCGCGCTTCCCGATCTCGGAGATCATGGAGCAGACGCCGGACATCCCGTCGGGCTGCCAGTGGGGCATCTTCCTGCGCAACCACGACGAGCTGACGCTCGAGATGGTGACCGACGAGGACCGCGACTACATGTGGGGCGAGTACGCCAAGGACCCCCGCATGAAGGCCAATATCGGCATCCGCCGGCGGCTCGCTCCCCTGCTCGACAACGACACCAACCAGATCGAGCTGTTCACCGCGCTGCTGCTGTCGCTGCCCGGGTCGCCGGTGCTCTACTACGGCGACGAGATCGGCATGGGCGACAACATCTGGCTCGGCGACCGGGACGGCGTACGCACGCCGATGCAGTGGACCCCCGACCGCAACGCCGGGTTCTCCTCGGCCACGCCCGGCAAGCTGCACCTGCCGGCGATCCAGGACCCGGTCTACGGCTACCAGAGCGTCAACGTCGAGGCCCAGCTGGAGAACCCGTCGTCCCTCCTGCACTGGACGCGCCGGATGATCCACATCCGCCGCCAGCACGACGCCTTCGGCCTCGGCACGTTCTCCGACCTGGGCGGCTCGAACCCGACGGTGCTGTCCTACGTCCGCGAGCTGCCCGACACCGCCAACGGCGACGACGTGATCCTCTGCGTCAACAACCTCTCCCGCTTCCCGCAGCCCGTCGAGCTCGACCTGCGCCGCTACGAGGGGCGGGTGCCGGTCGAGCTGCTCGGCGGCGTGCCGTTCCCCCGGATCGGCGAGCTCCCGTATCTCCTGACGCTCAGTGGGCACGGCTTCTACTGGTTCCGGCTGACGGATCCGGAGACCACGGGGAGGCCGGTGCTGTGATCGAGAGCTTCCTCGCCCAACGTCGCTGGTTCGGCGGCAAGGGGCGCACGTTCAGCGTGACCGGGACCCGCGAGCTCGGCAGGTTCGGCGCCGCGCCCGAGGTCGTCGTCCTGCTGGTCGAAGTGTCGTACGACGGCACCGGCGACCGCGAGCTCTACCAGCTGCCGCTGGCCGTCTACGACGAGCCGCAGGAGCGCCTCGACCACGCGCTGGTCGGCCGCTGGCCGATCGACGCGGTCGAGGACGGCGCCTTCGCCTACGACGCCGTCCACGACCGCGCGGCGACGGCGCACTACCTGCAGGCCTTCGCGACGCCGCCGGCCAGCGGGATCCGCTTCGTGCGGCTGCCCGGCCACGACCTCGACCTGACCGCCCACGGCACGCCGTTCAGCGGCGAGCAGTCCAACTCGTCGGTGCTCTTCGGCGAGGACTCGGTGCTCAAGCTGTTCCGCAAGGTCACCCCCGGCGAGAACCCGGACATCACCACCCACCAGGTGCTCACCGAGGCCGGCTCGACCCATGTCGCCCAGCTCTACGGCTGGGTCGAGGCCGACGACCTGCACCTCGGGATGCTGCAGCAGTTCCTGCGCACCGCCAGCGACGGCTGGGACATCGCCCTCGCCAGCGTCCGCGACCTCTTCGCCGAGGCCGACCTGCACGCCGAGGAGGTCGGCGGCGACTTCGCCTCCGAGGCCGCCCGGCTGGGGCTCGCGCTGGCAGAGGTCCACGAGCAGCTGCGCGCGTCCTTCGGGGTCGGCACCGTCACCGGCGCCTCGCTCGCCGACGCCATGAGCGGCCGGCTGACCGCGGCGGTCGCCGTCGTGCCGGAGCTCGGTCAGTACGCCGAGCGCGCCGCCGCCCGCTTCGACGCCCTCGCCTCGCTCGAGTCGGTGCCGGTGCAGCGGATCCACGGCGACCTGCACCTGGGGCAGACGCTGCGCACCGTGCTCGGCTGGAAGCTCGTCGACTTCGAGGGCGAGCCCGCCAAGCCCCTCGCCGAGCGCCTCCTGCCCGACTCCCCCTGGCGCGACGTCGCCGGCATGCTCCGCTCCTTCGACTACGCGCCCTTCGCGGTCGCCGAGGCAATGCCGGAGGACGATCCCGACGTGCTGCACCAGCGAAGCGTGCGGGCCGACGAGTGGGCCCGGCGCAACCGTAAGGCGTTCCTCGCCTCCTACTGCGGGGAGGCGGGGCTCTCGGACACGGACCGGACCCTGCTCACGGCGTACGTCATCGACAAGGCGGTCTACGAGTGCGTCTACGAGGCGCGCAACCGGCCGACCTGGCTGCCGATCCCGTTGGCGGGGGTGGCGCGGCTGACCGCGGACTGAGCGCGTCGGGTGGCGAGAATCCCCTGGTTCCATGGGGGTTCTCGGGCCCTGCCGCCACGGGGGGTTTGTGTCGGAGGGTTGTGTTGGAATGTCCGTATGGCTCTCGGGAACGCTTCTGAATCCAGCACCGTCGCGGTGCTGGAGGAGCTGCGCGCCGAGGCCGAGGGCCGCCAGGCTTCGCTGATCCGGGAGTGGACGCGCATTGCAGCGTGGGCCGAGGCTAACCTGGTCGAGGCGCCGGAGGGCGCGGCCACCATCCGCGACGGGTACGTCGACACCGGCCTGCCGATCGCCGGCGACGGTGCGCCGCTGGTCTCGGAATTCGCGCTCATGGAGCTGGTCGCCGTGCTGGGCCGGTCGCCCGACGGCGGCCGCGACTACATCGGCCGGGTGCTCGGGTGTGCGTGGCGGCTCCCCAACGTGTGGGCGGCGGTCATGGCCGGACGACTCGCGCCGTGGCGGGCGGAGCGGATTGCGGACGCCACGCGGTCGCTGTCGGCGGAGGCGGCCGCGTTCGTCGACCGCGGGCTCTTCCACGCCTCCGGCGTCGGCTGGGTCCAGCTCGAGCGGCTGATCGCGGAGGCGATCCTCCGGTTCGACCCCGAGCGCGCCGAAGCCGAACGGGAAGCCGCCGCCGACCACCGCCACTTCGACATCGACGACCCCGACAGCAACGGCCTGGCCCACGTCTACGGCGTGCTGGACGCCGCCGACGCGCAGGACCTCGACGAGGCCGTGGCCCGCCGGGCGACCTTGCTGGGCGCGCTGGGCAGCGAGGCGTCCCTCGACGTCCGGCGCTCCCAGGCGGTCGGCGAGCTCGCCCGGGCCGACCTGATGCTCGACCTCGAGGGCAGTCCCGGCCGCAAGGCCACCATCAACATCCACATCACCGACACCACGCTTTCGGGCGAGAACCCGGTGGCCCGGTGGAACGACCGCCCGATCTCCGCGGAGCAGGTGCGCGAGTGGCTCGGCACCGTCAGCACCGTCGTGGTGCGACCGGTCATCGACCTCGCCGAGCACATCCCGGTCACCTCGTACGAGATCCCCGACCGGCATCGCGTCCAAGTCGAGCTACGCGACCACACCTGTCGCTTCCCGCACTGCGGCCGCCGTGCCTCACGCTGCGATATCGACCACGCCCGACCCCACGGCCGAGGCGGACCCACCTGCCCGTGCAACCTCGTCCCGCTGTGCCGCCGCCATCACCGCGCCAAGACCCATTCGGAGTGGCGCTACGAAGTGCTGACGCCCGGCACCTACGCCTGGACCAGCCCGAACGGCTTCCGGTGGCAGGTCGACCACCGCGGCACCCACCCGCTCCGAACGTGAGGCGCTAAGAAGCGCATCAACGAAACCACCCCTGGTCAGGGGTGTACCGGCAGCAACGGCCGGCCGACAGCGAACCGCAACCGACCACCTCAACCACCGCGGCGCGCCCCCACGCTCTCAGTAACGAAAACCTGGCACCGCGCAAACCGCGCAGCCGACCCGCGCCGACTCGCGCCGACGCCGAAGACGGCCTACCTGCGCGACGAGCACCGCCACTGGGCAAGGACCCGCCGCCGGCGACGCTCGGCCAGCCAGCTCGACCACCGCGGCGCGCGCCCCCCACGCTCTCGGTAACGAGAACCCGCACCGAGCAGACCGCAATGCCGAGAGGGCGCCGACGCAATTCCGGCCGAGCCCGCTCGCTTCGAACACGCTCGACCGCATGGCCGGGGCGGATCGACCTGCCCCTGCAACCTCATCCCGCTCTGCGTTACCGCTGGAGCAGCTCCCACGCCTTCACCTGGCAAGTCGATCACCGCGGCGCGCCCCCACGCTCTCAGTAACGAGAACCTCGCACCCCGCAGACCCGCAGGCTCGCCGGGACGTCCAGCGTGCACGATCACAGCATCTCGGTGGGCTCCAGTTCCGCCGCGTCCTTGGAGACCGCGCAGTCACGGTCCTCGACCGCGCAGTGCCACGCCCACAGCAGCTGCCCCGCGCCCACGCTGACTAGCGCCGTCGTGGCGAAGCCGAGTGCCGAGCCGGCCAGCGCCGGTACGACGGCGACCGCGGTGATCGCGTTGAGCACGAGCGCGACGAAGGAGGCGAGCGAGACGACCGCGCCGCGGCGGTGGGGGAAGCGGTCGAGCAGCATGAGCTGCATCGTCGGGTAGGTGATGCCGTTGCCGAGCGCGACGAGGGAGACGCCGACGACGGCCCACGGCAGCTCGGCGGCGTACGGCGTGGCGGCGACCAGGACGCCGATGACACCGCCGGCGAAGGCGGTGGTGCACCCCAGCGAGACGAGGCGGCGGGCGGAGATCCGGCCGGCGGCCCGGCCGCAGAGCCAGGAGCCGATCATCATGCAGCCGATCATCGGGACGAACAGCTTCCAGAAGTCGAGCTCGCCCTGGCCGAGGACGTCGACGACGAAGACGGCCGCGCCGCCGATGTAGAGGAACTGTGCGCCGAAGAGCAGCGCGATCGCCCAGCCGAGCCGCTGGAAGGCGCCCTCGCGGCCGACGTCGACGAGGCCGCGCAGCACCTCGGAGACGTTGAGCGGCACCCGGCGCTCGGCGGGGTGCGACTCGGGCAGCAGCAGGACGACGAGCAGGATCAGGACCACCCCGAGGGTGGCCTGGAAGACGAAGATGCCCCGCCACGAGCCGACCTGGAGCAGCAGGCCGCCCATGATCGGGCCGATCGCGGGCGCGATGCCGAAGATGATGGCGACCCGGCTCATCAGCCGCTGCGCCTGCGGGCCGTCGAAGAGGTCGCGGATGACGGTCCGGCTGACGATCGTCGAGCCGCCGGCGCTCAGGCCCTGGAGGGCGCGGAAGACGAGCAGCACGACGAAGCTGCTGCAGAGCGCGGCACCGATCGACGCGACGACGTACACGGCGATCGACACGGCCATCACGGGACGGCGGCCGACGGCGTCGGAGAGCGGCCCGTGGAAGACGCTCATCAGCGCGAACGACGCGAGGTAGACCGTCACGACCAGCTGCAGCTGCTCGGTGCCGACGTCGAACGCCCGGCCCATCTCCGGGAACGCCGGGAACGGGGTATCGACGCTGAACGGTCCGATCATCGACAAGGCGGCGAGAATCGCGGGAACGAGGACGGTGAACCGCCAGCCGATGCGTTCTGTCACCCCCGCATCATTCCGTACCTACTAGACTCGGAGAGATGCCGCCCGCAGAGAGCAGCACACCTCAGTCCACGCTCGGGGAGATCGACCTCCACCTCGTCGGTGAAGGCCGGCACGAGCTCCTCTGGCACGTCCTCGGCGCCCACGTCCACGAGAAGCCGGAGCCAGGCACCAGCTTCGTCGTCTGGGCCCCCAACGCGCGCCAGGTGAGCGTCGCCGGCGACTTCAACGGCTGGGACGGCAATGCCCACCGGATGAGACGGATCGGGTCCGGGCTGTGGGAGGCCTTCGTGCCGGGCGTCGGCTCGGGCGCGACCTACCAGTACCTCCTCGAGGGCGCCGACGGCGTGTGGCGCCACAAGGCCGACCCGATGGCCTTCCACGCCGAGGAGCCGCCCAAGACGGCGTCCCGCGTGTTCACCAGCACCCATGTCTGGGACGACGACGCGTGGGTCGCCGCGCGCCTCGAGCGGCAGCCGGTCCAGGAGCCGATGGCGACCTACGAGATGCACCTCGGGTCGTGGAAGCGGCATCCCGACGGCTCCTTCTGGTCCTACGACGAGCTGGCCGCCGACCTGCCCGGCTATCTCGCCGACCTCGGGTTCACGCACGTCGAGCTGATGCCCGTCATGCAGCACCCGTTCGGCGGCTCGTGGGGCTATCACGTGACGTCGTACTTCGCCCCGGACGCGCGCTTCGGCGACCCCGACGGCTTCCGCCGCCTCGTCGACGCGCTGCACCGGGCCGGGATCGCGGTCATCCTCGACTGGGTCCCCGGCCACTTCGCGACCGACGAGTGGGCGCTGGTCCGCTTCGACGGCACGCCGCTCTACGAGCACCCCGACCCGCAGCGCGGCTGGCACCCCGAGTGGGGCTCGCACATCTTCGACTTCGGCCGCCCCGAGGTCCGCAACTTCCTCTTCGCCAACGCGCTCTACTGGCTCGAGGAGTTCCACGTCGACGGGCTGCGCGTCGACGGCGTCGCGTCGATGCTCTACCTCGACTACGGCCGCAACCACGGCGAGTGGACCCCCAACAAGTACGGCGGCCACGAGCACCTCGAGGCCGTCCAGTTTCTGCAGGAGCTCAACGCGACCGCCTACAAGCGGGTCCCCGGCATCGTCACCATCGCCGAGGAGTCGACCGCCTGGCCGGGCGTCACCGGCGCGACGTCGGGCGGCGGGCTCGGGTTCGGGTTCAAGTGGAACATGGGCTGGATGCACGACAGCCTGCGCTATCTGCAGCACGACCCGGTGCACCGCTCCTACCACCACGGCGAGATGTCGTTCTCGCTCGTCTACGCCTTCTCCGAGAACTACGTGCTGCCGCTCAGCCACGACGAGGTCGTCCACGGCAAGGGCTCGCTGGTGCGCAAGATGCCCGGCGACCGGTGGCAGCAGCTCGCCAACCTGCGCGCGTACCTCGCCTACATGTGGGCCCATCCCGGCAAGCAGCTGGTGATGATGGGCACCGAGTTCGCCCAGGAGTCCGAGTGGGCCGAGGCGCGCGAGCTCGACTGGTGGCTGCTGGCCAAGCCCGACCACCGCGGCTTCCACGACTTCGTCCGCGACCTCAACGCCCGCTACCGCGAGGAGCCGGCGCTGTGGCGGCGCGACAACGATCCGGCCGGGTTCGCGTGGATCGACGCGCAGGACGCCGGGCACAACGCCTTCTCGTTCGTGCGGCGCTCCGGCGACGAGGGCACGCCCGACCTGGTGTGCGTCACCAACTTCGCCGCGGTCCCCCACGACTACCGGATCGGGCTGCCGGTCGCCGGCGAGTGGGACGAGCTGCTCAACACCGATGCCGTCGCCTACGGCGGCAGCGGGGTCGGCAATCTCGGCACGGTCCATGCCCTGCCGGCCGCGCCGATGGAGTCCGGGGCGCCCGGCGGCAGCCCGGCGTACGCGAACCTCGTCCTGCCCCCTCTCTCCACGTTGTGGTTGCGCGCACCCCTAGGCTGACCTGCGTGTCCCAGCCCCCCGAGATCAGTCATGCGACCGTCGACGACGGTGTCGCCCGGCTGACCTGGACCTCGGATCTCACCGAGCGGGGCTGGCAGGCCGCCGTCGACGTCGTACGACGCCAGGTCGCGGCCGCGCTCCTCGACCACGACCGGGTCGAGGTCAAGGTCGCGGTCGACGACGCCGAGGCGCAGCGGATCGCGACCTGGTCGGGGCTGCGGCGCGAGGGGGTCCAGCGGCACCGGGCCGGCGACGTCGTGGTCTACGCGCGGCTCGCCGACGACACGCCCGTGCACGAGCCCGGCGGCTTCCGGGCGCTGCTCAACTCGTTCCTCCCCCGCAAGCGTGGGATCGGCCAGATGCTGATCCGCGACAGCGACGGCCCCGAGCCGCGGGTGCTGATGTGCCAGCTCACCTACAAGGCCGACTGGGACCTGCCCGGCGGCGTGGTCGAGGTCGGCGAGTCACCCCGGATCGCGGTGGCCCGCGAGGTCGAGGAGGAGCTCAGCCTCACCCTGGAGGCCGGCGCCCTCGTGCTCACCGACTGGCTGCCGCCGTGGGGCGGCTGGGACGACGCGCTGTGCCTGGTGTTCGACGGCGGCGTGCAGTCGGCGTCGATCGTGCAGCAGGTCGTGCCGCAAGCCCGCGAGATCAAGACGGCCGAGTTCCTGACGCTGGCCGAGGTCGACGAGCGGGCGGCCGACTTCACCGCCCGGCGGGTTCGGGCCGCGCTGGCGAGCGTGGCCGGGACGGGTCCGGCGTACACCGAGTCGGGTCGCTGACCTCCGGCGCCACCGCCCGCGCCCGGCGCTGCGCGACCAGCACGCCGGCGACCAGGATCGCGCCGCCGAGCAGCTCGGCCGGCGACGGGATCTCGTCGAGCAGCGCCCATGCCGAGCCGATCGCGACCGGCGGGACGAGCAGGATCCACGGCACGACCGCCGCCGACGGGTTGCGCGAGAGCAGCCCGTTGAAGATGCCGTAGCCGACCAGCGACGCCAGCCCGGCGGTGTAGAGCGTCGAGACACCGGCCTGCCAGCCGAAGGCGGCGAACCCCTCGGCGAGCGCGCCGGGCCCGTCGAGGAGCGCCTCGAGCGCGATCAGCGGCACCGGTACGACGAGCGCCGACCACACGGTCAGCGACAGCCCGCCCGTCGCCCCCGACGCCCGCGACACGACATTGCCGATCGCCCACATCAGCGCGGCCGTGAGGCACAGCCCGAGCGCGACCGCCGGGACGTGCCCGCCGCGGCCCACGCCGACGACGACCAGGCCGATCACGCCGAGCACCACGCCCCCGACCTGTGGCCCGGTCGGGCGCTCGCGCAGGGCGACGGCGGCGATCACGATGGTGAGCACGACCTGTGCCTGGAGCACCAGGCCCGCCAGTCCGGGCGGCATGCCGGCGTCCATCGCGACGTACAGGAAGGCGAACTGGCCGAGCGACATGAACAGCCCGACCGCGGCGACGGTCCGCCACGGCACGGGCGGCGGGTCGAGCAGGAAGACCGCGGGGACGACGACCGCGAGGAAGCGGACGGCGACGAACAGCAGCGGCGGCACGTCGCCCATCCCCCAGTCGATGACGACGAAGTTGAAGCCCCAGATCACGGCGACGAGGGCGGCGAGGGACTGGTCGCGACGGCTCACAGGTCCATCGTCCTCGCGACGATCATGAAGCACCAGCGAATGATCGTGCACCTTTGGATGTAGCGTTGCTGCATGATCGATCTCGACGCCCTCGCCGGGCTACGCGCCGTCGCGACCCACGGGTCGGTGGTCGCCGCCGCCGGCGCGACCGGGTTCACCCCCAGCGCCATCTCGCAGCAGGTGAAGCGCCTGGAGCGGCAGACCGGCGTCCCCCTGCTCGAGCGGGTCGGCCGCGGGGTGATGCTGACCAGCCACGGCCAGCACCTCGTCGACGCCGGCGAGCAGGTTCTCAACGACTTGGAGCAGCTGGAGGCCCGGCTGCAGCAGCGCGCCGGCGTCGTGGCCGGCCGGGTCCGGCTCGCGGCGTTCTCGACCGCGATGCGCGGCCTGGTCGCCCCGATCGCGCGCGACCTGCGCGACGCCCACCCCGATCTCACGCTCACCCTGCGCGAGGGCGAGCCGTGGGACGTCGTCGACCTGGTCGCGAGCGGTCAGGTCGAGCTCGGGATCGTGCACCGCTGGGGCGGCGTCCCCCTCGCCGTGCCGGACCACGTCGTCGCCACCCCGCTGCGCGGCGACGTCGCCGACCTGATCGTGCACTGCGACGACCCGCTCGCCGTACGCGACCGGGTGACGCCGCGCGACCTGCTCGACGTCGGCTGGATCGCCACGCCGGAGGGCACGATCTGCCGCCAGTGGCTCTCGCGCATGTACGACGGCACCGGCCGCCCGCCGCGGATCGCGCACGTGTCGGCGGAGTTCGAGTCGCACCTGGCGCTGGTCCGCGCCGGGCTGGGCGTGGCGCTGGTGCCGCGGATGGGGCGGGCGGCGCTGGGCGACGACCTGGTCGCCATACCGGTGGCGGACCCGGAGCCGGTCCGGCTCGTCGACGCGCTGCACCGGCGGACCATGGCTGAGTCGCCGGCGGTCCGGGCGGTGCTGGCGGCGTTCGACGAGTAGGAGCTCAGTCGGCGCCGCGGAGCACCGCGAAGTCGCCCAGCCCGATCCGGATCTCGAAGCTGCGCCGGGCGAGCAGCCAGGTGTCGCCGTCGCGGACCCAGCGGTCGTCGTACTCCCCCATGCACTCGTAGAACGAGCCCTCCATCGGGCCGGCGCCGACGTGGTGGACGCGCGCGTAGGTGAGCGTGCGGGCACGGTCGCCGTCGACCTCGACCCGGTGGTTGCCGAGCAGGTGCTGGGTCGGTCCGACGCCGTCGAGGTGGGCCCGCATCTGCGCGACGATCGCGGCGGGGCCGCCGTCCCGGCCGTAGCCGTGGGCGTCCGGGGTGAACGCGTCCGCGATGGTCTCCCAGTCGCGTCCGTCGATGGCGGCGGCGATCTCGGCGAGGCGCTGGACGAGGTGGTCGCGGTCGGTCATGCAAGGGCTCCTTCGAAGGGGTGGAACAGATGCCGGTGCCCCGGTCGCGCGAGCGGCCGGGGCACCGGCTGGGTCAGGCAGGGTCGAGCGGGTCAGCTCACTTGCCGATCCACGCCTGGTCGAACAGCACCGCCGTCTGCGTCGTCGGCTTGATGCCGTGCACGTTCTTGTTCCACGCCTCGAGGAAGCCGCCGAAGCCGACGTTGAGGTAGACGGCGTCCTTCTTCCAGAGCTCCTCGATCTTCGCCAGGGTGGCGTCGCCGTCCTCCGGGCCCTTGGCGGCGCGCAGCTCGGCGAGCAGGCCGTCCATCTCGGGGCTGGCGTAGCGGCCCGGGTTGGCGCCCGACGTGCTGTCCATCGCCGTGTCGAGAGCGGCGTACGGGTCGGAGTCGGGGATGCTGTTGGACGCGCGGGCCAGGTCGAAGTCGCCGTCGACGTAGACCTTCTTGACGACGTCGCCCACGGCGGACACCAGGTCGAGCTGCACGTCGAAGCCGACCGCGTCGAGCATCGCCTTGACCGCGACGGCGCCCGACTTGGAGGTGGCGTCGCTGAGGCCGACGTAGTGGAGCTTGCCGTCGAAGCCGTCGGCCTTGGCCTCCGCGACCAGCTTCTTCGCGGCCGCCGGGTCGGTCTTGACCGGCGCGACACCGGTCTTCCAGATCGAGTTCGGGCCCATCAGGCCCCGGTCGGCGAGCACGTCGCTGTCGGTGGTGCGCTTGAGGAAGGTGTTGGCGTCGAAGGCCAGCTCGATCGCCTGACGCACGCGGACGTCGGCGGTCGCCGTTCCCGGACGGTGGTTGAAGTTGAGGATCGGCGCGCCGCTGACGGCGCTCATGTTGCCGGTGTAGCCCTTGTCGACGAGGGCGTTGACGGCCTTCTCGCTGCCCACGTAGACCGCGTCGACCTCACCGGCCTCGAGCGACTCGACCTTGGTCTGGTCCGGGCCGAGCTGCAGGAACTCGATCTTGTCGAGGTGCGGGCGGCCGGCGAAGTAGTTCTCGTTGGCCTTCACCACGGTCTTCTCGCCGGGCGACTGGCTCTCGAGCACGAAGGGGCCGGCGCCGATCGGCTTGAAGTTCGCCGGGTCGGCGTACGCCGCCGGGGCCAGGATCAGGCCGGGACCGGCCGCGAGCAGGCTGGGGAAGCGAGCCCACGCGCCCTTGAACGTGAAGGTGACGGTCGACGTGTCGGTCGCGGCCATCGACTTCAGGTTGGCGCCCAGGATCTGGCCGTGCAGGCCCCGGTTGGTGATGAAGTGCTGGATGCTGGCCACGACGGCGTCGGCGTCGAGGGGCGTGCCGTCGGAGAACTTCACGCCGTCGCGCAGCTTGAGGGTCCAGGTGACGTCGTCGTCGGTCGAGAGCGACTCGGCCAGCTGCGGGTCGTAGCCCTTGGTCTCGGGGTTGTAGCGCATCAGGGTGTCGTAGATCGACGCCATCACGTTGAGCCCGGTCGAGCCCGTCGGGTAGGTCTTCGTCGGGTCGAGGACGACGGCCTCGGAGTACTCCGCCATCCGCAGGGTGCCCCCGTCGACCGGCGATCCCGGGTCCTTCTCCGGGTTGACGATCCCGTCCTTGTAGAGGTCCTGCGGCGACGTCTTGGCGCCCGACGACGGGCTGTCCCCGTTGTCGCTGCTGGCGCAGGCCGTGGCGGCGAGCGCGGTCGCACACAGGGCCGCAGCCATCCGCGTGCGCACGGAAATGCGTGTCTTCACTGTTCACTCCAGGTGGGTCTCGTACTGGGGCTGTCGGACGCCTGCAGGCCCCCGGTGGCCTGTGCGTGGCGTCACACTAGGAAGACGCCGGCCCGGCGAGTCGGGGCGATTCCCACTCAGCGGGCAGGCAGATGGGCCTGGCGTCCCTGCTCGACGAATTCCTTCTCGATGGCGTCGCGGGCGGCGTCGTCGAGGAGCCGGAACTGCGCCGTCCGGCCCACGCGCACCCACACCGGATCGGTGGTGTTCCACGCCGCGCGCCGCAGCGGAGCCTTGTCGATCTTGCCGCTCCCGGTGAGTGGCATCCGGTCGATCACGCGGACGTACGTCGGCCACCACTTGGCGCCGAAGTCCGGCTGGGAGGCCAGGTGCTCGCCGAAGGCCACGGGGTCGAACGCGACGCCGGGCTCGAGGTCGAGGGCGACCATGACGTTGTCGCCCGTGCGCGGGTCCGGTACGGCGAACACGGGCGCGGCCGCGACCCACGGGAGGCGCTGGATGACGCGCTCGACCGGCGCCGCGGAGAAGTTCTCGCTGTCGACGCGCAGCCAGTCGGAGGAGCGGCCGGCGAAGTAGAAGAAGCCGGCCTCGTCGCGGTAGGCGAGGTCACCGGACCAGAAGTCGTCGCCCCGCACCCGGTCGGCCATCGCGCCCGGGTTCTTG
Organism: Nocardioides ginsengisoli; assembly: GCF_039537225.1. NCBI lineage: Bacteria > Bacillati > Actinomycetota > Actinomycetes > Propionibacteriales > Nocardioidaceae > Nocardioides > Nocardioides ginsengisoli. The sequence continues at coordinate 25,279 of NZ_BAABAC010000042.1, read as the reverse complement.
TAGTAGCCCTCGAACGCGCCGGCCATGCCGACGGCGACCATCTGCCCGACGGCGGCGCCGTCGACCAGCCGGCCCTGCTCGTCGAACCCGGCCCGGGGGCACTCCTCCCCCGTCGCCTCGTCGAGGATGCGGACGTCGACGTCGCCGGCGGGCCGGCCGAGCGAGCCGACCGGGGTGTCGGGGGTCCGGTTGATGCGGAACACGCCCTCGCTGAGGCCGTAGCCCTCCATCACCTCGCAGCCGAACCGCTCGGTGAACCGGGCGACGTCGGCCTCGGAGGCCTCGGTGCCGAACGCCAGCTCGAGGGTGCCGGTGCGGTCGCGCGGGTCCTCGGGACGGGTGAGCACGTACGACAGCGCCCGGCCGACGTAGTTGACGTAGGTCGCGCCATGACGGTGGATGTCGTCGGCGAACGCGCTCGCCGAGAACTTGCGGGTCATCGTCACGGTGGCTCCGGTCGCCATCGCCGGCGCCAGGTTCATCATCACGGCGTTGCCGTGGAAGAGCGGCATGCACAGGTAGGTGACCGAGTCGCGGCGCATCCGGACCCGGCCGACGATGGCCTCGGTGAGCCGGCCGAGCCGGCCCTGGCCGACCACGACCGCCTTCGGCGCGCCGGTCGAGCCGGAGCTGAACAGGAGCATCGCCAGCCGCTCCGGGCCGGGCAGTGCGGCGGCCGCGGGCACCGGTGCGTCGCGGTACGGCGCCAGCCACGCGTCGTACCCGCTGTCGTCGACGTCGAGGACCCGCGGGCCGGCGGGCGTCGCGGCGAGGTCGGCGGTGAGGTCGGCGGCGAGGTCGGCGGCGAGGTGGCGCAGCCTGCCTTCGGTGACCACCAGGTCGACGTCGGCGTGACGGGCGTCCAGGGCGATCTCCGGGCCGCTGCGGCTGGCGTTGAGGCCGACCACGACGGCGTCGGCGAGCGACGCCGCGGCGATCCAGAAGACGTAGTCGGGGACGTTCTCGAGCAGCACACCGACGTGGACCTGGCGTCCCTCGGGCGCCGGTACGGCGGCGCGGAGCGCGGCGGCGCGCGCGGCACCCTCGCGGACCACCTCGTCCCAGGTCCACCGCCGGCCCTCGAAGAGCAGGCCCGGCTTGTCGTCACCGCTCCGGCTCGCCACGATCTGCGCGAAGGTCTCCATCACACTCTCTCCTCGGCCGACGCACGCGTCGGCGTCTCGATTCTCTCGGGTTCGGTGTGCCGGGTCCGTCCCAGGACCAGGCACGTGACGGCGGCGAGCAGCGAGAGCGCCGCTCCCGCCAGGCCTCCGGCGGTGAAGCCGGACTCGCTCGTCTGGCGCCCGCTCTCGGCGAACGCGGCCAGCACCGCCAGCGCCAGTGCGCTGCCGGTCGACATGCCGAGGAAGCGCAGGACCAGGTTGAAGCTCAAGGCGCTCCCGGTCTCCGCGGGCGGCACGAAGCGCACCATCAGCCACGGCATGGAGTTGAAGGTCATCCCGCTGCCGAAGCCCCCGATGACGACCGCGAGGGTCACCTTCCACAGCGCGTCGTGGCCGAGCGCGAGCGCGAGGTTGGCGACCGCGAACAGCAGGCAGCCGCAGGCGAGCAGCAGGTCGGGCGCCACGAACCGCCCCCACCACAGGGCGATCCGCGAGCCGAGGACGCTCGTGACGGCGTACGGCGTGAGCATCAGGCCGGCCACGGCGACGGAGCGCCCGAGTCCGTAGCCGTGCTCGCTCGTGGTCTGCACGAGGATCATCGACAGCGACAGCAGCACGAACATGCCGAGCGCGGCGAGCAGCCCGCACACGTTGGCGACCAGCACACCGGGGCGCACCGCCACCCGCAGGTCGACGAGCGGTCGCTCGGCACGCAGCAGCCACCAGCCGCAGGCGACATAGGCCAGCACGCCGCCGGCCAGCAGGCCGAGGGTCAGCGGGCTCGTCGTCCCCCAGGACTTCGCCTGGGTGACGGCGAACAGGACCGCCGTGGTGGCGCTGCTGAGCAGCACCGCGCCGAGCCAGTCGACGCCGTGCGGCGCCTCCTCGTCGCTGTCCGGCACGACGAAGACAGCGACCACCAGTGCGGAAGCGGCCAGCGCGCACGCCCAGCCGAAGGCGCCCTTCGTGCCCGCGAGGGTCGCGACGAGGGCGGTCACCGGGAACCCCAGCCCGGCGGCGGTCACGTTGGCGACCGAGATCGCCGCGACCGCGCCACGGATCCGCTCCGCGGGCAGCTCGGTGCGGGCGATCGAGAACGCGAGCGGCACGATCGCGAACGCAAGGCCCTGCAGGATCCGGCCGACCAGGAGCGGACCGAACCCGAGCGGGAGGGCGCCGAGCGCGGTGCCGATGACGACGAGCGCCAGGCAGCCGAGCAGCGCCGGCCGGCGGCGGCGTCCGGCGCCGAGCCGCCCCACGACGGGGCTGACGACGGCCGCGGTGACGAGGGTCGCGGTGATCGCCCACTGGGCGGTGACCAGGGAGACGCCCTCGGTCCGGGCGATGCCGGTGACCAGCGGCGTGCCGAGACTGCCGACGACTCCGGTGACCGTGGTGACCAGCAGGATGCCCGGAAGCACCCCGCGGGCCTCGCGGTCGCCGCTCTCGGAGGACATCCGCCTCAGACCAGGCGGACGTCGCGGCGGTTGACCTTGCCGGTCGCGTTGCGGGGCAGCTCGTCGAGAGTGATCTGCCAGCGCGTGGGCACCTTGTAGCGCGCGAGACCTGCCTCGGTGTGGGCGCACAGCTCCTCCTCGGAGATCTGCGCCCCCGGGTGCAGGACCACCACGGCGGCGACACCCTGGCCGTAGTCGGGGTCGGGGACCCCCATCACGATGCACTCGCGGACGGCCGGGTGGGCGACGATCCGGTCCTCCACCTCGGCGGGGTAGATGTTCTCTCCCCCGCGCAGGATCAGGTCGGAGCGCCGGCTGGCGATGTGCAGCTGACCGTCGGCGACGTGGCCGAGGTCGCCGGTGCGGAACCAGCCGTGGGGCGCGGTCGACGCGGCCGTCGCCTCGGGGTTGTCCCAGTAGCCGAGCATCATCTGGGCGCCACGCAGGTAGATCTCCCCCTCGACGCCGTCGGGCACGGGACGACCCGCGGTGTCGCGGATCTCGACCTGCATGGTCGGCACCGTGCGCCCCACCGTCGACGGGTCGGCGGCGAGCTCGGCGGCCAGCGCGAGCGTCGCCGCGGTGCTCGACTCGGTGAGCCCGTACGTCGTGCCGAGCGACCGCCCGGCCGCCGGAAGCGCCTGCCGCAGCGCCGCCTTGAGCTCCGGCGACGACGGAGCGCTGCCGACGGAGATGCTGCGCAACGACGAGAGGTCGAACTCGGCGAGCCGGTCGCCGAGCTCGACGATCCGGCTGAGCATGGTCGGCATCGCGCCCCAGTTGGTGATCCGCTCGGTCTCGATCAGCCGCAGCACCTCCTCGATGTCGAACTTGCCGAGGTGCAGCACGGCCGCGTCGCCCACGACCATCCGGACCACCGCGAGGTTGTGCAGCGCCGCGATGTGGAACAGCGGCGTCACCAGCAGGAACCGGCGGTCGACCTGCGGGAAGCCGATCTCCGCGGCGATCGCGTCGTTGAGCAAGTGGAACCACACGGCCGCGATCACGTTGCGGTGCGAGTGGGTCGCGCCCTTGGCCCGGCCGGTGGTCCCGCTGGTGAACAGGATGACGGCCGGGTCGTCCTCGGCGATCTCGCCGTCCGGCTCGGGCAGCGCGACACCGCAGTGCTCGGCGGCGATCCGCGGCAGGTCCTCCTCGACGGTGAGCACCGGGACGCCCAGGCCCTCGGCCATCCGGGCGCGGGCCGCGTCGGCGATGAGCACCTTCGGCGTGGTCAGCTCCATGCCGTGGACCAGCTCGGGCCGCGCCCACATCGAGTTCATGCCGACGGCGACCGCGCCGAGCGAGACCGCGGCCCAAAAGCCCACGATCCACTCCGGGCAGTTGGCCGCGCACAGCGCCACCCGGTCGCCCTTGCCGACGCCGTACTCGGTGCGCAGCACCCGGGCCAGCGCGGCGACCTCGTCGTAGTGCTGCGTGAAGCTGACCCGGCGCTCGCGGGTCACGAGATACTCCGCGTCGCCGAACGACCGCGACGCCTCGAGCAGCTCGCGCAGCGAGCGCTGCCGGTGGGCGTAGACCTCGAGGTCGACGCCCCGCACGTCCTCGACCCGGATCTCGTACGGCGCGCCGGGCGCGGTCAGGCGCGCGACGGCCTCCTCACGCGTGGTCATCCTCTGCTTCTCCTCTTCTCCTGGGCTCACTGCACCCGTCCCATTCACCGGACGGTCAGCTGCCCGCCGTCGACATTCCACGCCTGCCCGGTGACCCAGGCCGCCTGGTCGCTGGCGAGGAACACCGCAGCGGCCGCGACCTCCCCCGGCTCTCCGGTCCTGCCGAGCGGAAGGTTGGCACTGACGTAGGCCTGCCACGACTCCGGGTCCCGGTCACTGATCCGGCCGGTCTCGGTCACGCCGGGACACAGGGCGTTGACGCGGATCCCGTGGCGGCCGAGCTCCTTGGCGGCCGACGACGTCAGCGACTGCACGCCCGCCTTGGAGGCGGAGTAGGCGCCGGTGCCGGCGCCGCCGAGCTTCCCGCCGATCGACGAAATGTTGATGATGCTGCCGCCGTCGCCCTGGGCGACCAGCTGGCGGCCGAAGACCTGGGTCATCAAGAAGGTGCCGCGCAGGTTGACCGCGATCACCCGGTCGAACGCCTCGACGGACAGCTCGGTCAGCGGGACGCGGTCCTCCCCGCGCGACGCGGCGGCGTTGTTCACGACGACGTCGACGCGCCCGAGCTCGGCGAGGACGAGGCTCAGCAGCCGCCGTACGTCGTCGGGATCGGCGACGTCGCAGACCACGGGCAGCGCCCGCCGTCCCAGGGCCCGGACCTCGTCGGCGACCGACTCGATGTCGCGCCAGCCGGCGGCGGTCTCGTCGGCCGGACGGTCCTCGGGACGGCGTCCGGTGCCGGTGACGACGACGTCGCAGCCGGCCCGAGCGAGCTCGACGGCCAGGGATCGGCCGATCGAGCGCATCCGCCCGGCTCCGGTGACGACGGCGACCTTGCCGGTCAGTCCGGTCAGCTGGTAGCCGGCGCTGCCCATGCGACCTCCCGCAGCTCGATGAACAGTCCGCGCGCCTCGACCGTGCGTGCGCCGTCGACCTCGACCCACGCCTCGGCCGTGGTCTTGCGCCCCGCGGTCGCGAGGATCCGGGCGCCGAGCTCGAGCGGTACGTCGAGCGGGGTGCGGGCCAGGTAGCGCAGGTCGAGGGTGCCGGTGACCGAGCGCCGTCCGGTCGCCTGGACCAGGGTGCCGAGCATGCAGTCCATCAGGTGCGCGAGGTAGCCCCCGTGCACCGACTCGGGCGGTCCCTCGTAGAGCGCGTTCGGCACCGTGGTCGCGTGGGCCGCGTCGCCGTCGAACCGGATGGCCAGCGGCAGCGCCTGCGGGTTGAACCGGAAGACCGGCCAGGCCAGCTCGGGCCCGATCTCCCGGGCCCGGCCGGGCTCGTCGAAGGAGGCGCGCAGCGCACGGGCCCGCGTACGGCGGCCCAGCGTCGCGGTCAGCTCGTCCATGCGGGCGCGGGCGGCGCGGATCTCGTCGAGCTCGACGTCCGTGGTCGCCGCGGCCAGCATCAGCCGCCGGGTGGCGGCGGCGAGCTCGGCGATCTCCTCGGCGACCACGTCAGACCCGCTCGATGATCGCGCCGGTGACCTGAGCGCCGCCGGCGCAGATGGCCACCATCGCGAGCTGCTGGTCGCGACGCTCGAGCTCGTCCAGCGCGGCGGCGATCAGCCGGACGCCGGTCGAGCCGACCGGGTGGCCGAGCGCGATCGCGCCGCCGTTGACGTTGAGGCGGTCCTCGTCGACGCCGTGGACGCGGGCGAACGAGAGCGGCACCGACGCGAAGGCCTCGTTGACCTCGAACAGGTCGATGTCGCCGATCGCCATGCCGGTGCGCTCGAGCAGCCGCTGCCCCGCCCGCACCGGCCCGTCGAGCAGGTACTGCGGCTCGGCGCCGAGCAGGGTCTGGGCCACGATCCGCCCGCGCGGGCGCAGGCCCTCGGCCCGCGCGCGCTCCTCCGACATCAGCAGCGCGGCGGTCGCGCCGTCGGAGATCTGGGAGGCGGTGCCCGCGGTGTGCAGGCCGCCCTCGCGGATCGTCCGCAGCCCGGCGAGCGCCTCGAGACTCGTCTCACGCAGGCCCTCGTCCCGCTGCACGACGCGGCCGTCGGGCAGCTTGACCTCGATCACCTGCCGGTCGAGCCGACCCCCGTCCCAGGCCGCCCGCGCCCGCTGCTGCGAGCGCAGGCCGAAGGCGTCGAGGTCGGCGCGGGTCAGGCCGCGGCGCTCGGCGATCCGGTCGGCCGCCTCGTACTGCGCCGGCAGGTCGACGGTCCAGTCGTCGGGCCGCGGCCGGCCCACGGTGCCGTCGCCGAGGTTGGCGAGCAGGGGCACCCGCGACATGGCCTCGACGCCGCAGGCGATGCCCGCGTCGACGTACCCGGCGGCGATCTGGGCCGCGACCAGGTGGACGGCCTGCTGGGCCGAGCCGCACTGGGCGTCGAGCGTGGTCGAGCCGATCTCCTCGGGGAGGCCGGCATGCAGCCACGCGAAGCGCACGACATTGCCGGACTGCTCCCCCGCCTGGGTGACGCAGCCGCCGATGACCTCGCCGACGGTGGCCGGGTCGACGCCGGTGCGCTCGAGGATCCCGCGCTGGGCGCGGCCGAGCAGGTCGACGGCGTGCAGGTCGGACAGCGCGCCGCCGCGGCGGCCGTACGGCGTGCGGATCGCGTCGACGATGACGGGACGGGACATGGGATCTCCTGGTCGGTCGGGGGTCAGGCCGGCGCGCCGATGCGCGGGGCGGTGGGCAGCACGTCGCCGAGCTCGGCGGCGATCGCGTCGCCGCTGCCGAGCGAGAAGGCGACCTGACGGCCCCACAGGAAATAGCGGTGGATCGGGTAGTCGATGTCGGCGCCGATGCCGCCGTGCAGGTGCTGCCCGGCAAGGACGACGCGCAGGCCGCCCACCGAGGCCCACCACTTGGCGACCAGGCTTGCCGACTCCGCCGCGTCCTCGTCGCCGCGGTCGAGCAGCCACGCGGCCTTGAGCGTGGTCAGCCGGATCGCCTCGGTGTCGAGGTAGGCGTCGGTGGCCCGGACGGCGACGGCCTGGTTGGTCGACAGCGGCCGGCCGAACTGCAGCCGCTCGGAGGTGTAGGCGGCGGTGATCCGCAGGTCCTCCTCGCAGACGCCGAGCGCGACCGCGGCGAGCGCGATCCGCAGCCGGCGCCGGGTCCAGGCGACGACCGTCGCACCGTCGGCGGGGAGCAGGTCGGCGTCGGTGAGCACGACGTCCTCGAAGGCGACGGCGCCCGCGCTCTCGTTGCTGGTGGTCGCGACCGGGGTGACGGTGACGCCGGCCCGGTCGACAGGGACGACCGCGACCCGCAGGCCGCCGTCCTCGACCGCCACCGGTACGACGAGCGCCGTGGCGACCGGTGCGGCCGGCACCTGCGGCAGCTCACCGCTGACCCGCAGTCCGCCGTCGGTCGTCAGGCCGGTCAGCCGGGCGACCTGGCCGGGAGCGGCGTCGAAGGCGCCGGTCACGATCTGCTCGCCCTCGAGCACCGGCCCGAGCCACCGCGTGACCTGCTCGGCCGAGCCGAACTCGGCGAGCGGCAGCGCCGCGCCCGCGACGACCGACCACAGCGGCACCGGTGCGACCCGCCGGCCCTGCTGCTGCAGGACGGCGACCAGGCCGCCCATGCCGAGCCCGGCGCCACCCTTGTCCTCGGGCACGGCGATGCCGATCAGGCCCGAGGAGGCGAGCACCTCCCACAGCTTCGCGTCGAAGCCGCCGTGGTTGCGCTCGACGTCGACGACGCGCTCGACCTGGGCGAGGTCGCCCAGGATCTGCGCGGCGAGGTCGCGGACCTCGGCGTGGTCCTCGGTGAGGTCGAAGTCCATCTCAATTCCCGTCCTTCTTCTCGGTCTGGTTGTCCTTGCGGCGGGCGCCGAGCGTCATGCCGAGGGTCTTGGCCGCGACGATCTCGCGCATCACCTCGTTGGTGCCGCCGCCGAAGGTGTTGTTCTGGGCGCGGCGTCCGAGCGACTCGACCCGGCCCTCGATCGCGGCGCCGGGCGAGCCCGGCCGGAGCAGGCCGGCGGCGCCGAGCACCTGCTGCAGCCGGCCGTAGGCGGTCACGACCGCCTCGGTGCCGAAGATCTTGGCGGCCGCCGAGTCGCCGCCGCCGAGGGTGTTGGCGGCGACGTCGGAGACGAGCCGCAGGTTCATCAGGTCGGCCGCGCTCAGCAGGGCGTAGGTCTCGGCGAGGGCGCTGCGCACCCACGGGACGTCGTACAGGGTCGTGGCGCTGTCGGGGCCGAGCTTCTCGGCCTGCGCCCAGGCCAGCACCTCGTCGTACATCTGGTTGGCGATGCCGCCGCGGGCGGCGAGCGCGACCCGCTCGTGGTTGAGCTGGCTGGTCATCAGCCTCCAGCCCTGGTTGAGCTCGCCGACGACATTGCTCAGCGGAACCCGGACGTCCTCGTAGTAGGTGGCCGACGTGCTGATCCCGCCGACGGTGTGGATCTCGGTGACCGAGAAGCCCGGGCTGGAGGTCGGGACGAGCACGACCGAGATGCCCTGGTGGCGAGGCGCGTCGGGGTCGGTGCGGACCGCGAGCCAGACCCAGTCGGCGAAGACGCCGGCGCTGGTGAAGATCTTGTTGCCGTTGATGACCAGCTCGTCGCCCTCGATCCGCGCGCGGGTCTGCAGGCTGGCGAGGTCGGTGCCGGCGCCGGGCTCGGTGTAGCCGATGGCGAACATCAGCTCGCCGAGCAGGATCTTCGGCAAGAAGTTGTCCTTCTGCTCCTGCGAGCCGTGCTTCATCAGCGTCGGGGCGACGGTGTTGAGGGTGACCAGCGACAGCGGGGCGCCGGCACGCAGCGCCTCGTCGTAGAAGACGTAGAGGGCCTCGGGGTTCTCGCCGCGGCCGCCGTACTCCTCCGGGAAGCCGAGGCCGAGCCAGCCGTCCCTGCCCATCTGGCGCAGGATCCGGTCGAACACCGGCCCGCCCTCGGTCTGCTCGGCCAGCGCCGCGCGGTCCTCGTCGCTGATGGTGGCGGCGAAGTAGGCGCGCAGCTCGGCGCGCAGTGCCAGCGAGTCGTCGGAGAGCTCTGGATACATGGTGCTGCTTCCTTGGTGGTGGGGTGGTCAGCGCGGGAGCCGGAGCACCCGGCGCGCGATCACGTTGAGCTGGATCTCGATGGTTCCGCCGCCGACGAGCACGGCCGGCAGGCCGAGGTGGTCGATGACGGGATCGGCGGTGTGCTTGCCGGTCGGGGGTACGGCGACCAGCGCGTCGCGGCCGAGGACCCGCAGCAGGTCGCGGGAGTTGTCGCGCTGGGCGAGGGCGTTGCAGACCTTCTGCACACTGATCTCGGCGCCCAGATCGAGACCGTCGATCCGGGCGAGGACGGAGCGCAGGTTGAGTGCGGCGAGTGCCATCTCACGCCCGACGCACCGGCCGAGCACCTCGACGACGGCGTCCTTCGACGCCTCGTGGGCGCCGGAGGCGAGCACCGTGCGCACCAGGTCGCTGGATCCGTGGCTCAGGCGGGCGCCCATGCTGAGCCGCTCGTTGGCGAGCGTGGTGACCGCGAGCCGCCAGCCCGCGCCGGGCTCGGCGACGAGGCAGTCGTCGGGCACGAAGACGTCGTCGAGGAAGACCTCGTTGAACTCCGAGAGCCCGGTCGCCTGGCGCAGCGGGCGCACGTCGACGCCCTCGCTGCGCATGTCGACGAGGAAGTAGGAGATCCCCGCGTGCTTGGGGGCGTCCGGGGCGGTGCGGGCCAGGCAGACGCCCCAGTCGGCCTCCGCCGCCATCGAGTTCCAGACCTTCTGGCCGTTGAGCACCCAGCCGCCGTCGACCTTGCGGCCCCGGGTGGACAGCCCGGCGAGGTCGGAGCCGGCGCCCGGCTCGGAGAACAGCTGGCACCAGAACAGCTCGCCGCGCAGGGTCGGGTCGACGAACCGCTGCTGCTGGGCGGGCGTTCCGTGCAGCAGGAGCGTGGGCAGCACCCACTCGCCGATCACGGTCGACGGCTGCGCGAGCGCGCGGCGGGCGAACTCCTGGGCGATCACCGCCTGCTCCTGCGGTCCGGCCGCGCGCCCCCACGGCTCCGGGTAGTGCGGCGCGACCAGTCGCGCTTCGGCGAGGTGCTCCTGGCGGCGGCCGCCCCGGGAGGGCGCCCATCCGGAGGCCGGCACGCCGTCCTCGGGGAGATCGAGGGCGGCGTCGAGGACCGTCGCCAGCTCGGCCCGGAGCTCGGGAAGGGCGTCGTCGGCGACGAAGCCGAAGTGCCGCACGGCGTCGAGGGCCGCTGCGCCGAGGCGGGCCGCCCACGACGCCTCCTCGCCGAACGCGGCGGAGAGGCTGATCGCGCGGCGCCAGTAGAGGTGGGCGTCGTGCTCCCAGGTGAAGCCGATGCCGCCGAACAGCAGCACCGCCTCGGCCGCGACGTCGACCGCCGCGGGCAGCGCGGTGAGGCCGACCTGCGCGGCCGCGAGCCGCTGCTGGTCGGGAGCGTCGTCCCCGGCACGGGCGGCGTCCCACGCGGCGGCGCCGATCATCTCGGCCTTCACCAGCAGCAGCGCGGCCTTGTGCTGCACCGCCTGGAAGCTGCCGACCGGGACGCCGAACTGCTCCCGGGTCGAGACGTACGCGACGACCGCGTCCACGAACCAACGGGCGACGCCCGCGGCGTCGGCGGCGAACAGGGCCGCGGCGGCCAGCTCGACCTGCTCGGCGGCGGGCGCCGGCAGCACCTCGGCGGCGGTCACCGCCCGGCCGTCGAGGACGAGCCGGCCGGCGGAACGGGAGAGATCCGTGGCCGGCTCGCCCACGACCTCGCCGGCAGCGGGTGTCAGGGCACACCACACGGGCTCGCCAGTCGCCGCTCGCGCGCGGAGCACGACCAGCTCGGCGCCGGGCAGGCCCAGCACCGGACGGCTGCTGCCGTGCAGCAGCCAGCCGTCGTCGTCCGGCGTCGCGGTGATGCCGTCGCCGTCGGACAGGGCACCGGTGGCTCCCTCGACGAAGCGCTCCAGCAGCGCGCTGCGAAGCGGGCCCGCCGGCGCCGCCGCGACGACCGCGCTGGCGAGGACGGTGCTGAGGAAGGGCCCGGGGTGGAGGGCCCGGCCGAGCTGCTCGGCGACGACGGCCAGCTCCATCAGCCCGGCGCCGGCGCCGCCGTCCTCCTCGGGGAGGTGGACGGCGTGCAGCCCCTGTTGGACCAGGGCGTCCCAGGCCTCGGGGCGCTTGCCCGCCGCGAGGTCGTCGAGCTGGGCACGGGTCGCCTCGATCGGGGCGGCGCGGCGCGTCCAGGCGGCGACGGAGTCGGCCAGGTCGCGGTGGTCGTCGGTGAGGGCGAGAGGCATGTCAGAGCCGTTCGATCAGGAGGCAGGTGGTGGCGGCGGAGGCGCAGATCGCGACCAGGGCGACCTGCGCGTCGCGGCGCTCGAGCTCGGCGAGGGCGGTCGCGATCAGCCGGATGCCCGTGGCGCCGGCCGGGTGGCCGACGGCGATGGCGCCGCCGTTGGGGTTGAGCCGGTCGTCCTCGACGCCGTGGACCTGTGCGAAGGACATCGGCACCGAGGCGAAGGCCTCGTTGACCTCGAACACGTCGACGTCGGCGATCGTCATGCCGGCGCGGGCGAGCACCCGGCCGGCGGCCTCGATCGGGGCGTCGAGCATGAACGCCAGGTCACCGCCCATCACGCACTGGTTGAGCAGCCGCGCCTTCGGCTTCAGCCCCAGCTCCTCGGCCCTGGCGGCCGACATCAGCAGCGCCGCGCTGGCGCCGTCGGAGATCTGGGAGGAGGAGCCGGCGGTGTGCAGGCCGCCGTCCTTGACCGGCTGCAGACGCGCCAGTCCCTCCATCGAGGACTCGCGCAGGCCCTGGTCGCGGGTCACGCCGGCGACCGGGATGATCTGGTCGTCGAGGAGGCCGGCGTCCCAGGCGGCCGCGGCGCGCTGCTGGGAGCGCAGGCCGAAGGCGTCGAGGTCCTCGCGCGAGAAGCCCCGACGTACGGCGATCCGGTCGGCGGCGGTGTACTGGTCGGGGCTGTCGACCGACCAGCTCTCCGGACGCGGCGTGCCGAGGCCGGTGCCGACCTTGTAGGTCAGCGGGACCCGCGACATCAGCTCGACACCGCAGGCCAGGCCGACCTCGAGCGAGCCGATCGCGATCTGGCCGGCGACCAGGTTGACCGCCTGGGCCGCGGTGCCGCACTGGGCGTCGATGGTCGTCGTACCGGTCGCGGTGGGCAGTCCGGCGTGCACCCAGGCCGTCCGGGTGACATTGCCGAACTGCTCGCCGATCGGCGTCACGCAGCCGCCGATGGCCTGCTCGACGAGCGCGGGGTCGATGCCGGTGCGGTCGAGGACGCCGCGCTGCGCGTGCCCGAGCAGCTCCGCGGCGTGGACGCCGGACAGCCAGCCGTCGCGCTTGCCGAACGGCGTGCGGGCGGCGTCGACGATCACGGGGGTCATGCGGAGGCTCCTTCGAGAGGGTGGACGGTGAGGCCCCAGTCGCGGATCAGGTCGAGGCTGACGGTGGTGCGGCCGGTGACGTCGGCCGGGCAGTCGCACAGAGCGAGCACCGCCTCGACCATCTCCTCCAGCGACTCGACCTGGTCGGGGCGGATGGTGTCGCCGACCAGCCGGGACGCGCCCTCGCTGAGGACGGCGGCCCGCGGCTGCACGGTGTTGACCCGGACGCCGGTGCCGTACAGCTCGGCGCCGAGCCCGTTGGTGATCCGGTTGAGCGCGGCCTTGGAGGCGGCGTACACCGCGAGGTCGGTGCCGGGGGCGACCAGCTCGAACGGCGGGCCGCCGAAGTGCCGCGCCGACGCGCTGGAGACATTGACGATCCAGCCCTCCCCCGCCGCGCGCATACCCGGGAGCACGGCCTGCGCCAGGTCGAGCGGCGCGTGCACGTTGACCTCGAAGGTGAGCCGCCGGCGCCGCAGCGGGAAGTCGCCCAGCGGCTGGTAGATCGCGGCCGCGGCGTTGTTGACCAGGATGTCGACGGTGCCGCCGAGAAGCTCCTCCGCGGCCGGCACGATGCCGGGCCGGCTCTTCTCGTCGGCCAGGTCGGCGACGTACGACGCCACCCGGGTGCCGTACGGCGCGACCCGCTCGGCCGTCTCGGCGAGGCTGCGGCCGAGGCGGGCGGCGCCGCGCTCGGCGGTGCGGGCCACGAGGACGACATCCGCGCCCTCGGCCGCCAGTCGCTCGGCGACACCGGCGCCGATGCCGCGGCTGGCGCCGGTCACCAGGGCGCGGCGGCCCGCGAGTCGCTGGGGCTCGGTCATCGTGGTCCCCCGCTCAGCGGTCCGCGGCCAGGACGAGCGCGGAGTGCGGGACCGGGGAGCCGCCGGTGACCAGCACGATGTCGAGCGCCTTGGCGGGCTGGTTGACCGACGTGCCGCGGATCAGCCGCACGCCCTCGGCGATGCCGTTGACGCCGTGGATGTAGCCCTCGCCGAGCTGGCCGCCGTGGGTGTTGACGGGCAGCCGGCCGTCGACCTCGAGGTTGCCGTCGGCGATGAAGTGCCGGGCCTCGCCGCGACCGCAGAAGCCGTACTCCTCCAGCTGCAGCAGCACCATCGGCGTGAAGGCGTCGTACAGGATCGCGGCGTCGATGTCGTCCGGGCCGATCCCGGCCTGGCGCCACAGCTGCTGCGCGACCAGCTCCACCTCGGGCATCGCGTCGATGTCGTCGCGGTAGTAGCTGCTCATCGAGATCTGCTGGGGGCCGACGCCCTGCGCGGCGCCGGTGATCACGGCCGGCGGGTGCGGCAGGTCGCGGGCCCGCTCCGTGCTGACGATGACCAGCGCCTGGCCGCCGTCGCTCTCCTGACAGCAGTCGAGCAGGCGCAGCGGGTCGGCGATCATCCGCGAGGCCTGGTGCTCCTCGATCGTGATCGGGCGCTCGTAGAACCAGGCCTTCGGGTTGGTCGCCGCGTGCTTGCGGGAGAGCACCGAGATCCGGCCGAAGTCGGCGCTCGTGGCGCCGTACCGCTCCATGTAGAGCCGCGCGAGGAAGGCCTCCTGCTGGGCCGGCGTGAGCAGGCCGTAGGGGTTGATCCAGTTGCGGTACTCCTGGTCGGTGTTCTGGTTGTAGGCGAACGGCGGCGGCCCCTGGCCGAAGCGATGGCCGGAGCGCTCGTTGAACGCGCGGTAGACCACGACGACGTCGGCGACGCCGGACGTCACCGCCAGCGCGGCCTGCTGCACGGGCGCGCAGGCACCGCCGCCGCCGTGCGGGATCCGGCTGAAGAACGTGAGCTCCGGGATGCCGAGCGCACGGGCGACCGCGATCTCCGGGTTGGTCTCCATCGTGAACAGCGCGAAGCCGTCGACCTCCTCGACGTCGATCTGCGCGTCGTCGAGGGCGGCGAGCACGGCCTCGCAGGCCAGCTGCCACTCGCTGCGGCCGGAGTTCTTGGAGAACTCGGTCGCGCCGATGCCGGCGATGGCGGCGCCGCCGGAGAACGTCCTGCTCACTGGTTTCCTCCGCTGGGGTTGTCGAGGGTGACGGTCGCGGTGACGTGCGCGCCGCGGGCGTTGCGGCCGGCGACCCGCAGGGTGACGGCCGCGTCGGTGACCTCGGCGACCTCGCCGGAGAAGGTCATCGTGTCGCCGGGGAAGTTCGGTACGCCGAGGCGCAGCGCCACCTTGCGGATCCGGGTCGCCGGGCCGAACAGGTCGGTGACGTAACGGTCCAGGAAGCCGTTGGTGGAGTTGATCGACATGAAGATGTCGGGGGTGCCGCGCTCGTTGGCCTTGCCCGGGTCGTGGTGCACGTCCTCGAAGTCCTGGCTGGCGATCGCGGTGGCGACGATGGTGGTCCGGTCGAGCGGCAGCGCCAGCTCGGGCAGCGCCTCGCCGACGACGAGGGCGACGGTCTGCACGCTCACCGGGCGCCTCCCACCGGGCGCAGCTGCGGCAGCAGCTCGCCGTGGGCGTGCTCGGCGAAGCCGACCTCCAGCTCGAGGCCGCGGCGCAGATCGGCGTGGTCGACGCCGCTGATGTCGGCGACCAGCCGAGTGCCCTCCTCGAGGTCGACCAGGCCGACGGCGAGCGGGTAGGTGAACGCAGGGTCCTGGGGGTGGTGCACCACGGTCCAGCTGTGCAGGGTGCAGCGGCCGCTGGCGACCACCGTGTCCCACGTGAACGAGCGGCACGACGGGCAGGCCGGGCCGGGCGGGTGCCGGAGCGTCTCGCAGTCGGTGCAGCGCTGGATCTCCAGCCGGCCCTCGCGGGCGGCGGTGAAGAAGAACTCGTTGTCCTGGGTGACCGTGAGGCCGGGGACGGCGGTCCGCCGCTCCGGGGTGGCATCGCTCATGCCGCGGGCTCCTTGGGTGCGTCCTTGGTGGTGGGGTCGAAGCGGAGGATCACGAACTTCTCGTCGACGAGGAGCTGGTGGGCCTGGTCGACGTACCGCTTGCGCAGGGTGATGAAGCAGCCGTCGCCGAGGCCGGTCCGCTTGACCGGGGAGATGCCCTCGATCGTGAAGTGGCAGGTGACCCGGGTGCCGGGCGTCAGCTCGCGGACGTACTCCTGCTCCTGCGCGGTCGCCACCACGGAGGTGAAGCCGTGCTCGTCGAGCAGGGCGAGCAGCCGCGAGTAGGCGTGCTCCTCCTGGACGCCCTCGGCGCGCAGCGCCTGGACCTGCCGCCAGCGGCGGTAGCCCTGCATCACCCAGGTGGTGACCATCGCGGGCGGGCAGACGATGTCGTCCCGTCCGGTGGCGCGGGCGGCCTCCGGGTCGACGTACACGGGGTTGAGGTCGTCGTGGGCCTCGACCCAGTTGCGGATCATCGCCTCGTTGACGGCGTACCGCGCCACGCGGGGCGGCTCGGCCACCTCGCCGACGAACTCCCCGAACCGGGACTCGAGCTCCTCCATCGACTTTCTCCCCGTCTTGAGCAAGCGCTTGGTTATAGGCCGCGAGTCGGCCCCCTGACGGCGCTCACGATGTCCGTCCCGGGCCGTTGCGCGCGAGCCGCACTCCCGGTGAGCGGGCACGACTCCCCCACGGCCCGGCGCGGCATGCGAGATGATCCGGGGCGACCCACCAGGAGGAACCGCACCATGCGCACGATGACCGGACGGCGTACCGAGATCATGGAGGTCGCGGCGGCGATGTTCGCCGAGCGCGGCATCGGCGCGACCACGGTCCGCGAGATCGGCGAGTCGGCGGGCGTGCTCTCCGGCAGCCTCTACCACCACTTCTCGTCGAAGGACGAGATCGTGCGGGAGGTGCTCGCCGACTTCATGGACCAGATCGAGCGCGCCTTCTCCGCCGTCGCGGCCGCCTCGACGTCCCCCGAGCAGACCGTGCGCGGCCTGGTCCGCGCCACCTTGGAGTGCATCGACCGCTACCCGCACGCGACCCGGATCTACCAGCGCGACCGCGCCTATCTCCGCAAGCACGGCCTGCTCGACGCGATCGACACCAAGTCCCGCGCCGTACGGCGGCACTGGCGGACCGCGATCGAGGCCGGGATCGCGGCCGGCGACTTCCGCGCCGACGTGCCCGGCGACGTGTTCTACCGCACGGTGCGCGACACCCTGTGGGCCACCATGCACTGGCCGGACCGGGCGTCGTGGTCGACCGAGGAGTTCGCCGAGCTGATGGCGTCGATGTTCCTGGGCGGGTTCCGGGGCCCGCGTTAGCCGGCTGCGACGTTTGCGCGGTGCCAGGTTCTTTTTTATCGATGGCGTGGTGGCGCGCCGCAGTGGTCGAGGTGGTGGGTTGCGGTCGCCTGTTGCTTTGCGGTCGCTGCCGGTCAACCCCTGTCCAGCGGTGGGTGAAGTGATGTCCTGCTCAGCGGCTCATGTTCGGAGTGGATGGGCGTGGGTGCCGCGGTGGTCGACCTGCCAGGTGAAGCCGTGGGGGCTGGTCCACCGATAGGTGCCCGGCTTCGTCACCTCGTAGCGCCACTTCGAGTGGGTCTTGGCCCGGTGGTGGCGCCTGCAGAGGGGGACGAGGTTGCAGGGGCAGGTGGGTCCGCCCTTGCCGTGCGGTTGCGCATGGTCCACGTCGCAGCGGGACGCCTTCTTGGCGCAGTGGGGGAAGCGGCAGGTGTGGTCGCGGAGCTCGACGCTGACGCGGTGGCGGTCGGGGATCTCGTACGACGTGACCGGGATGTGCTCGGCGAGGTCGATGACCGGCCGCACGACCACTGACGTGGCCGAGCCGAGCCATTCGCGGACTTGCTCGGCGGAGATGGGGCGGTCGTTCCATCGAGCGACCGGGTTGTCGCCCGAGAGCGTGGTGTCGGTGATGTGGATGTTGAGAGTCGCGCGCTTCGCGGGTGCGCCGTCGAGGTCGAGCATCAGGTCCGCCCGCGCCAGCTCGCCGACGGCCTGGGAGCGGCGCACGTCGAGCGGCGCCTCGCTCCCGAGCTTGCCGAGGAGCGTGGCGCGGCGAGCGATGGCGTCGTCGAGGTCGTGCGCGTCTGCGGCGTCCAGCAGGCCGGAGATAGAGGCGAGACCGTTGCTGCCGGGGTCGATGTCGACGTAGCGCTGGTCGGCGGCGGCTTCGCGCTCGGCTTCGGCTCGGTCGGGGTCGAACCGGAGGATCGCCTCGGCGATCAGCCGCTCCAGCTGGGCCCAACCCACGCCAGAGGCGTTGAAGAGCTGGCGGTCCACGAACGCCGCGGCCTCCGCGGACAGCGAGTGGGTCTCCTCGGCCATCCGCTGGGCACGCCACGGCGCCAACCGGCCGGCCATGACCGCGGCCCAGACGTTCGGAAGACGCCAGGCGCAACCGAGGACGTGGCCGACGTAGTCGCGGCCACCGTCGGGCGTGCGGCCGAGGACCGCGACGAGCTCCATGAGCGCGAACTCCGAGACCAGCGGCGCACCGTCGCCGGCGATGGGGAGGCCGGTGTCGATGTAGCCGTCGCTGATGGTCGCGGCGCCCTCGACGCCCTCGACCGTGTTGGCCTCGGCCCACGCCGCGATCGTCGCCCACTCCTGGATCAGCGACGCCTCACGCACCTCGACCCCCGCACGCACCGATGCCAGCATCGCGCTGATGCCCGTGTCGGGAGCGGTCGCCTGAGCCATGACTCCATCCCAACATGCCCCTCCGAACCTGCCAACCCGGAACCGGCAACGTGTGCACGAAACCCGCTAGAAAACGGGGTTGTGGACACCTCCTGGTTGGCGGAACAGCGCCCCGAACACTAGGCCAGGCCGAACATCACCCGCGGTGACACCGGCACTCCCCCGTCCGGCTCGGCGATGCCGTACTCGGCGGCGAGCTCGGCGGTGACGACGACCGTCCCGGTGCGCTCGTGGACGGCGGGATCCGCGGCCAGCGCGGCGACCACGCGGCCCTGCAGCTCGGGCGTCTCGGCGTCGGCGACCGGCACTCCGGCGATGGACTCCACGCCGCTGGCGAGCAGCTGCTCGGTGCGCACCAGGCCGGGCCACAGCGAGAGCACGGTGACGCCGTCGGAGCTCAGCTCGTGCGCCAGGTCCTCGGTCATCTTGTCGAGGCCGGCCTTCGCCACCCCGTACAGGGTGGAGTGGAGGTAGGCGCGGGCGCCGACCGACGAGACGTTGACGACCAGCCCGCTCCCCTGCGCGACGAGCACCGGCGCGGCGGCATGGGCGGCGACGAAGTGCGCGCGCAGGCCGAGCCCGACCAGGCTGTCCCAGTCGGACAGCGGGCGCTCCCAGAACCGATCGGGGCGCACGTGGTTCATCGGCGGGCCGGCCCAGACGTTGTTGACCAGCAGGTCCAGCCGACCGTGCTCGGCGGCGACGCCCCCGACCAGAGCGGCCACCTCGGCGTCGTCCTCGTGGCGACAGGTGCGGGCGCTGCCGTGTCCGCCGGCCGCGTCGATCCGGGCGACCGTCGCGGCCAGCCGGTCCTCGTCGCGACCCGAGACGACGACGGTCCAGCCGGCCTCGGCGAGGCCGACCGCGATGCCCTGGCCGACGCCCTTGCTGCCGCCGGTCACGAGGGCGACCCGCTCGCCGCTCACAGCAGCGACCCGCTCACGGCGAAGCCCTCGGCGAGCGGCTGCTCGAGCGTCCACAGCGTGGTGACGGCGGAGCGGGCGATGCGCCACTCGCCGTCCTCGACGAGATACCCGTCGTCGTACTCGATGGCGCTGACCCGTTCGACCTGCGCGACCAGGTCGACCTGGCGGAACCGCAGCGTCCAGCGGCCGGTGGCCTCGGTCGCGCCGACCACCTCGATGTCGGCGTGCAGGGCGTGATGCATGTCGAGGACGGCGTACCGGCCGTCCACCCGGCGCAGCGCGATCGCCTCGAAGACCCCGACCAGCGCGTCGGCGCCCTCGAACCGGCCGATCCGGTCGCCGTAGTCGAGCACCGCGCCGTCGGCGACGAAGGCGGCGCGGAACCCGACCGGGTCCTTGGCGTCGCAGGCGCGCAGGTAGCGGTGCTTGAGGGCCTTGATCGCCGCGACGGCCTCGAGCCGGGCCAGGCGGTCGGTGACGGGTTCCTGGGCATGCATGCCCGCACTCTGGCCGAGTCCGGGCCGCCGTGGGAAGGCGCCTCCTGCTGGCCGGGAGCCACGACTCCGCCGGGCGCCGCCCGGCAGTAGCATCCCGGAGTGAGCAACGAGGTCCTCAGCGCCGTCGAAGAGCTCCTCCCCGGGATCGCCGAGCGGGCGCCGGCAGCCGAGGACGCGCGGCGCATCCCCGACGAGACGATGGCCGAGCTGGTCGGCGCGGGCGTGTTCCGCATGCTCCAGCCGAGCCGGTACGGCGGCCGCGAGGGCGACCCGCTGGAGTTCTACGAGGTGGTGCGGGCCATCGCCGGCGCGTGCGGCTCGACGGGCTGGGTCGCCGGCGTCGTCGGCTGCCACCCGTGGCAGGTCGCGCAGTACCCGGACGCCGCCCAGGCGGAGGTCTGGGGCGCCGATCCCGACACGCTCGTCGCGTCGTCGTACGCGCCCGTCGGGACGATCACCCGGGTCAAGGGCGGCTTCCGGCTGAGCGGACGATGGAGCTTCTCGTCCGGCTGCGACCACGCGGCCTGGGCGACGCTGGGCGGCCTGCTGGTCGACGCCGAGGGCCGGCCGCAGGACTTCATGACGATGCTGCTGCCGCGGGCGGACTACACGATCGTCGACGTGTGGGACGCGATGGGCCTGCGCGGCTCGGGCAGCAACGACATCGTCGTCGACGACACCTTCGTCCCCGAGCACCGGGCGCTGCGCAACTACGAGCAGCACCAGCTGCAGGCGCCCGGTCGCGCCGTCAACACCGGCCCGCTCTACGCGATGCCGTTCGGCACCGTCTTCCCCATGGCCATCACCGCGCCGGTGATCGGCATCGTCGCCGGTGCTCACGACCGCTACCTGGGCACGATGCGCGACCGGGTCCGGCTCAGCCTGGGCGGTGGCCGGTTCGCCGACGACCCGCACGCGCACGTCACGATCGCCCGTGCCGCCTCCGACATCGACGCCGCGATCCTGCAGACCGAGCGCAGCGTCCGCGACGTCTACCAGAGCGCGGTGCGGGGCGAGGAGATCCCCATGGACTGGCGGTTCCGGGCCCGGCGCGACCAGGTCACCGCCACCGAGCGGGCCCTGGCCGCCGTCGACGCGCTGTTCCGGACGGCCGGCGGCTCGTCGCTGCGCCGCGGCAACCCGATCGAGCGGGCCTGGCGTGACGCCCACGCCGGCGGCGTCCACGTCGCCAACGACGTGGAGCGCGCGCTGACGATGTACGGGCGCCACGCCTTCGGTCTCGACGTCGAGGACACGCTCGTCTGACCCTCCCGGGTCAGCGCAGCATGTCCTGCACCGCACGCCAGCCGAAGACCATCGCGGTGCCGATCGGCACACCCGGGCCCGGGTAGCAGGCGCCCGACAGCGACGCGCCGGCGTTGCCGGTCGCATAGAGCCCGGGCAGCGGTCGGTCGTCGGCGCCGAGCACGCGCGCGTCGACGTCGGTGCGCAGCCCGCCCTTGGTGCCGAGGTCGGCGAGCACCAGCCTCGCGGCGTAGTACGGCGGCCGGTCGAGCGGCACCAGCGCCGGGTTGGGCCCGTCGCCCACCGCGAAGAACCGGTCGTACTCGTCGGCGCCGCGCCCGAAGTCCTCGTCAGCGCCCGACGCGGCGAAGCCGTTGAACCGCGTGAGCGTTGCCTCCAGCTCCTCGGCCGGGAGCCCGGCCGCGACGGCGAGCTCGGCGACGGTGTCCGCGCGGACCCACGTGCCGGCGGCGAGGTGCTCCTCGGCGGGCGCGGCCGGCATCGTGATCGCTGGCGCGACCCCGTCCGAGCGGGAGTCGAAGACGAACCACGAAGGGATCCGTCCCGGCTCCGCGGACAGCCTGCGGCCCATCTGGTCGTAGGGCAGCGACTCGTTCGCGAACCGGCGCCCCTGCTGGTCGACGATGACGCCGCCCCGGAAGCCGAGCGTGAAGGCCGCCTGGCCGTCCGGCGTGACCAGGCCCGGGCACCACCAGCCCTCGTCCATCATCTCGGTCGTCGCGCCGATCGCGACGGCGGCCGCGATCGGCTCGCCGATGTTGGTCGCAGCCGGGGCCATCGCCCACGCGGCGGCGCCGGGGACGCCGTACTTGGTGCGGAGGTCCTGGTTGCGCTCGAAGCCGCCGCTCCCCAGGAGCACGCCGCGGCGCGCGGCGATCCGGCGCGGTCCGTCGGCCGTGGCGACGAGGACGCCGACGACACGGCCGTCGGCGGCGAGCAGCTCGGTCATCTCGGTGCCGACGCGGACCGTGCCGCCGTTGTCGTGGAAGGCGTGCAGCAGGCGCCCGATCAGCGCCCGGCCACCGACGAGCGGCTGGTCCGGGTGGTGGCCGAGACCGGCACGGTCGCGATCGACGACGGGACGCACCAGGTCCGCGAGCCCGGCCGGCAGCGCGTCGGCGGGCACCGGGACAGGGACGATCGAGCGGCCGCCCGGCACCCGGCCGGGCGCGTCGAAGTAGTCGGGGAACGCCTGCGCCACCAGCTCGATCGCCGGCTCGGCCTCGAGCTCGGCGACCACGGCCGGCGCGCCTTCGAGGAAGGCCTCCCGGCGCTCGACCTCGGCGTCACCGAGCAGTGCGCGCAGATAGGTGCGGCCCGACTCGGTCGAGTCGGCCGAGCCCGCGCGGCGGGTGACATCGCTGCCGGGCAGCCAGGCCGCGGCGCCGGAGTAGGCCGACGTACCGCCCAGCAGCGCGGTCTTCTCCAGCACGACGGTGCTCAGCCCGTTGCGGGCCGCGGTGACGGCGGCGGCCATCGCGCCGGCGCCGGAGCCGACCACGACCACGTCGTAGGTCTCGTCGTACTGCGTGGTCATCGGGCCTCCTGCGTCGCGGAACGGTCCGGACCACCCTGGCGTCGTCCTCGCGACGACGTCGGACCGCTTCCCGATCAGCGGAAGGAGGCCAGCCGGTTGGCGACCACCCGCGTCGCGCGCACCACCTTCGGCGCGAGCGTCTCGACGTCGATCTGCGGCCCGCCGACGACCGAGATCCCGCCGCACGGGCCGTCGCGACCGATGATCGGCGCCGCGACGCAGCCCAGCCGCAGATGGTTGCGCCCGCGCTCCAGGACGACGCCCGACCGGGCCCGGACCCGCACCAGCTCGAGGTGGAGGGCGGCCAGGTCGATCCGCGGCCGCTCGGGGTCCGGCGGCTGCAGGGCGACGAGCGCGTCGACGTCCTCGGGCGGCAGGAACGCCAGCTGGGCCTTGCCGACGAGGGCACGTGCCGCCGGCAGCCGGATGCCGACCCGGGTCGGGACGCGCGCGGCGAAGGCCCCGCCGACCTTGTCCAGGATCCGCACGTCCGCGCCCTCGAGCACGCCGAGGTGGACCACCAGGCCGGTCTCCAGGTGCAGGCTGCGCAGGATCTCGGCCGCCGAGGCCCGCAGGTCCATCTCCGGGACGTCGCCGCCGCCGAGGCCGAGCGCGCGGCTGCCGAGCGCATAGCCCGCCGGCGTGTGCCGCACCCAGTCGAGCGCGATCAGCTGGTTGAGGATGCGGTGCGCGGTCGAGCGCGGCAGGCCGGTCGCGTCCTGCACGTCCTCCAGCGAGAGCCGCGAGGACGAGCTGCGGAAGGCGACCATGATCGTGGTCATCCGCTCGACCATCGACGGCGGGCGCTCCTCGGCCCCGCCCCGGTCCGCCCGCTCGAGGACTCCGCCCGACGTGCTCATCGCCACCTCCTGCTCGAGTTCGGGCACTTTAGCAAGCACTTGCTTGGTTAATGAAGACCTTCACGAAACCACGTCCGCGGCGCTGCCTCGGCGACCTTTCCGGTGGTCGGGAGAGCACCACGCTCCGAGCCGCCGACCGCGGCAGGCTGCGCGCGTGCACACCTCGCGAACCGCCACCTACGAGCATCTGCTGAGCCCCGGGACGATCGGCCCGATGCGCCTCGCCAACCGCGTCGTCATGCCCGCCATGGACATGAACCTGTGCGACGAGGGCGCCATCGAGGAGCAGGACGTCGCACACTATGCGGCCCGCGCCGCCGGTGGCACCGGTCTGGTCATCACCTCGGCCGCCGCCGTCGCCTACCCGGTCGGCGCCACCAGCCGCAAGGAGCCCGGCCTCTCCGACGACCGCTTCCTGCCCGGGCTGCGCGCGCTCGCCGACGCCGTCCACGCCGCCGGCGCGAAGCTCTGCGTGCAGGCGACGCACCACGGCAAGATGTCGAAGGTCGACACCGCCGACGGACGGCCGCTCTTCGTGCCCTCCCTGCCCGTCGGCGAGCGGGACATGTCCGCCCTGCGCGACAACACCCCCACCGAGCTGGGCGCCATGGCGACCGCCGTCTCCGAGGGCAAGACCCCCACCTTCCGCGAGGCCACCGAGGAGGACATCGCCTGGCTGGTCGGGAAGTTCGCCGCCGCCGCCCGGCGCGTGCAGCAAGCCGGCGCCGACGCGATCGAGATCCACTGCGCCCACGGCTACGTGCTCGGGACCTTCCTGAGCCGCGCCGACAACCGCCGTACCGACGCCTGGGGCGGGTCGCTCGAGAACCGCGCCCGGCTGGCATGCGACGTCATCCGGGCGGTGCGTGCCGAGGTCGGCGACAGCCTGGCGATCCTGGTCCGCGTCGCCGGCAAGGAGTACGGCGAGGAGGGCTCCCTCACGACCGAGGAGGCGGTGACGGCGTCCCGGCTGTTCGAGGCCGCCGGCGCCGACGCCATCCACGTCACCGGCTGGGCGCGCAACCCGTTCCGGGACTTCACCGACGGCCCGCTGCCGAACCAGGTGGGCGCCTACGCCGACCTGGCACGTGCCGTGAAGGACGCCGTGTCGATCCCGGTGATCGCCGTGGGCCGGGTGCTGCCCGCGCTCGGCGAGGAGCTGATCGCCAGTGGGGGCGCGGACTTCGTGGCGATGGGACGCCAGCTGCTGGCCGATCCCGAGCTGGTCGGCAAGCTGCGCGAGGGACGCGCGGCATCGGTGCGCCCCTGCATCAACTGCTACGTGTGCGTCGAGCAGAACTTCTGGGACGGCGTACCCGTGTGCGCGGTGAACCCGGCCCTCGGCAACGAGACGCTGCTCCCCTTCCCCATTGTCGCCACCCGGCGCCACGTCGTCGTCGTGGGCGGCGGCCCCGGCGGCATGGAGGCCGCGCGGGTGGCCGCCGAGCGCGGCCACCGGGTCACCCTCGTCGAGAAGGGCGACCGGCTGGGCGGCTCTGCCTGGTTCTCCCAGCTGACCACGCCCGCCAACGGTCCGCTGCTGGACTGGCTCCAGCACGAGGTCGAGCGGCTCGGGGTCGACGTACGTCTCGGCGAGGCGGTCGACGCCGACGCGGTCGCGGCGCTCGCGCCCGACGCCGTCGTCCTCGCCACCGGCGCCCACCGCGGCCTGCCGCCCGTCCCCGGCGCCGACCTCCCCCACGTCCACACCGGCGACACCCTGCGCGGTCTGATCACCGGCGAGGGCGGCTCCGGCAGCCGGACCCTGCGCCTGCTCGGCGCCGCCGGACGGATGAGCGGCCTGACCCGCGACCCCGAGCGGATCCGCGAGCTGACCCGCAAGGTGCTGCCCATCGGCAAGGACGTCGTCGTCATCGGCGGCTCGCTCGTCGGCCTCGAGCTCGCGGAGTTCCTCGCCGAGCGCCGCAAGAACGTCACCGTCCTCGAGCACGGCTCCCAGGCCGGCCTGCCGATGGCGATCCCGCGCCGCTGGACCGCCGTCCGCAAGGCCACCGAGCACGGCGTCGTCGTCCATCGCGACGCCGA
>NZ_BAABAC010000041.1:110333-111541 GCF_039537225.1 Nocardioides ginsengisoli | reverse complement strand
CGCGCAGCGAGGCCAGCATCGTGCTGATGCCGGTGTCGGGAGCGGTCGCCTGAGCCATGCCGCCATCCCAACACCACCTCCCGACCCCGCCGATCTAGAAGCGGCAGCCTGTGTACAAAGCCCCGGAGAAACATGGGTTGTGGATGGTTTCTGGCCAGGGGCAGGCCGGGGACCGACAGGTGGAAGAACGTGCCCAGGTGGAAGAACGTGCCCGGGTAGAAGTCCTGCCCGGGTTGAGCTGCGCGTCACCGAGGTCGCGACGAAAGCGGCATCGCGTTCACCGCAAGTTGCCCGACTTCCTGGTGCGCGACACAGATTCCTGAACCCGGCCGTAACGCGGCGTCGCAGGCACCGTTGACTGCGATGTCAGCGTTCGTCGCCAGGGAGAGCAGTGGGGCGGCGAACACAACTTCTGGGGGGAAGGAACGCGATGTCGCGCGCCCTAATCAAGATGATCCTCGGCCTGGCGGTTGCGCTCGGCCTCACCTTCGCGTCGGCTCCGATCGCCGGCGCCACCGCCACGACCGACGTGGCTACGCAGGCGGCGGCCACGCCCGACTGCAGCTCGCAGGAGGCGGCCAATGCGAAGGCCAACGCCAACTACACCAAGGCGAACGCCGACGTCGCGAAGGCCAAGGCGAAGGTCAAGAAGCTCAAGAAGAAGCTGCACAAGGCGCAGCGCGCGCACCACGCGAAGCAGGCCAAGAAGCTCAAGAAGCGGCTCAAGAAGGCGAAGAAGTCGCTCAAGGCCAAGCGCTCCTACCGTGACCGCTCCGCGGTGACCCGCAGCTACACCGCCGACGCCCTGGCCCGCTGCAAGGCCGGTACGCCGACCACCGGTTCCGCGAGCCCGATCCAGGCGCTGTGCGACGCGGGCCTCCCGCAGGCGCTGTGCGACGCGCTCGCCGGCCTCATCCCCGGCGGCTCGACGGCCAACCCGGCCGACCTGCTGTGCGCCCAGGTCCCGCAGGCCCAGCCGCTCTGCGACGCCCTCAACGGCGGCCTTCCGGGCGGTGCCCCGACCTCGCCGCAGGACCTGCTCGACATCGTCCGCGGCCTGCTCACCACCCTGGGCCTCGGCGGTCTCGTCGACCAGCTCGGCCTGACCGGCGTCATCGACCAGACCGGCCTCCAGGTGCTGCTCGACAAGCTGGGCCTGACCCACGTGCTCTGACCCACCCGGGTCCGAGCCACCAGCAACGAGGCCC